>JAISBJ010000036.1 GCA_031266235.1 Puniceicoccales bacterium
AGACTCTGGATAAATGCGTTGTGGTCGAGGGTGAGGGGGCATTGGAGGAAGGCGTTTCCGGCGAATGCGATGAGGCCGAGGCGGTGGCCGGCGAAGGATTTGGCGAGGTCTACGATGGCTAATTTTGTTCGTTCCAGACGATTGGGCTTGATATCTTCTGCGAGCATGCTTTTGGAGACGTCGACGGCGATCAGCAGATCGATCCCCTGCACGTGGCGCTCCTCCTCCTTATACCCCCATTTCGGTGCCGTGAGCGCGAATCCGATGAGTGCGGTGGCACATAGAAAAAGGAAATGTTTGAAAGTTTGTTTTGTTTGGCTGTAATTGGAGAGAAGCAGTGGAGCTAGCCGCGGGGTGATGAAGGAGCCGAGGCGGCGGGCGCGACGTCTTTCTCCCCACATGGCCGCGACGAGTGTAAAAATAATCCAAACGGGCAGTAAAAATAGAAGCAATGTGTTTCCGATTTTCATGGTATCCTCTGAAATTTTGTGTTGCGTAAAAAATATTCAAAAAGGAGCAGTAACAGCGCGCTGCCGATGAGCCAAATGAAAAAATCCTCAACCACCGCAAATTGCTTGACTTTTATATCCGTCTTTTCTAGCTGGTCGATGGTCGTGTAAATGTCGCTCAATTGCTTTTTATTTTCGGCGCGGAAAAATTGTCCATCCGTTTTTTGGGCGATCGCTTCCAGCAGCGTTTCATCGATATCCGCATGGCCCTGGAGCGTCAGGGGGCGGCCAAAGGGATCCGTGATGATATTGCCATTGGCGTCGGGGTAGGCGAAGCGCACAATGCCTTTTTTACCAATCCCAATGGTGTAAATTTTGATCCCCAAAGCAGCCGCCGTTTCCGTCGCAATCAGGGGCGCGATGTTACCCGCCGTGTTGCTGCCGTCCGTGAGTAAAACGATGAGTTTCGTCTTAGCCTCCGAGTTTTTGAGGCGATTGGCACACATCGCGATCGCATTGCCGATGGCCGTCCCATCTTCTACGAGCCCCACGTGCAGGCGCTTCAGATTGTTCTGCAGCCATTCGTGGTTCATCGTGACGGGGCTGACGAGGTAGGCGTCTCCGGCGAAAGTACACATCCCGATGCGATCGTTGGCGCGATTTTGGATGAATTCGTTGGTGACTTGGATGGCGATATCCAGGCGCGTCGTTATCTTCCGTTCCTGCTCCTCGTGGAAATCCAGCCCCATCATGGAGGAGGAGATGTCCACGGCCAGCATGATGTCGACGCCGTTTAGATTGGACTCTTGGAAGCGTTGTATGTATTGGGGGCGCGCCAGAGCAAAGATGAGTAGGATGAGGGCCGAAAGGCGGAGGAGGGCGAGGATTTTCTGCGATTTCGGGCGGCGGAGCCCTGCCGCTTTCCTCAGGATCTCGCTATGGGGAAAGGAAAGTGTCGCCCATTTTTTACGCCGAGCCAGGTAAATCACCGGCGGTAAAAGCAGCAACAGCCACAAAAATTCTTTACTGTGAAACGAAAAAGTACTCATTGCTTTGGAACGGATGGGGAAATATTTTTTTTAGGAGCGCGGATGCGCCGCACTTCCCGGGCAAAACGGCAGCTCCTGAGAAATAAATCCCTGTGAACATCTTGGCTGAACACTTCGCCGGCAAATTTCGCTTGGTCGGAAGATTGCAGGACGGTGCCCAAATCGCTCGCAATTTCCCAGGAAAATTTCGTCGACTGGTTGACAAGCCTTAAAAATTCCTCCGTCGTGCGACAGGTGATGGGCAGCTGATACTCCCGCTGCACGTAGGATTTCAGCGCAAAACATAGCGCCGAACAAAATTCCTTCGTGTCCCGCGTGTAAACGTGCAATTTCGCGCGGTGGAGATCTCGCAAAAAACGTTGGAAGGACGACAGGGGAGGTGCCGCTAGCCGTCGTCGGCGGTGACGAAAAAATAGAAGCAAAGCGAGCGCAAGCAATAGGATGGCTGCGGTGGAAAAAAGAATAATTTCCCCGTAACTGCCCGTCGCAACGGGGTCGAGCGCTGGCAATAGGGCCTCGGGAATGTCGTTTTCCGGCGGTAGTGGGGGGGCATCCGGAGTAGCGGCACGCAAATGACCGCATAGCAAAATCACCCAAAAAATAAAGCCAAACCCTTTCTCCATGCTCTAGCTGTAAAATATTTGTGTGGATTTAATTGTCAATACGGCGATGATCTCAAAAATATATTTCGCCGCCGGCGAGTCTTATTCGTAAATCTTTTCCAAGCTTTGTCTGTAAAATATTTGTACGGATTTAATGGTCAATACGGCGATGATCTCAAAAATATATTTCGCCGCCGGCGAGTCTTACTTGAATTCCGCGAAAAATATTTATAGATAGTTGACCATGCAAGCGTTAGGGGAAGATCTCGTCGGCGAAGTGGCGGAAAAATTGGGGCGCGTCCATTCTGCGGCTGCCCTCGAAGACCTGAAGGCGTCCTACCTGGGGCCAAAGGGTGTTTTGCGGGAGGCGGTGAAGCGGATTCAGGGGCTTGATCCGGAGGAGCGGCCGCGATTCGGCAAGACCGTCAACCATCTGAAGGCGCGCCTCGAGGATCTGTTTCGGGAGAAATTGGAGGAGCTGGAGCTCTCCCTATTGCGCCAAAAAATAGGCGAGCCGATCGACATCACCCTCAATTCCAGCGAAAGGATGGCGGGGAAAATCCATCCGCTGACGCAGTTGCGCCACCGTTTGGAGGAAATTTTCCATCGCGTGGGCTTTGTGACGGCCGATGGACCGGAGATTGAGACGGAGTGGTTTTGCTTCGACGCCCTCAATACCCCCGATTCCCATCCGGCGCGGGAGGTTATGGATACATTTTTTTTACACAAAGATGCGCGTGTCGAGACGACGACCAAGCGCGGCAGCGAACGCTATCTCTTGCGCTCCCACACGTCGACGGTGCAGATCCGGACCATGCTCAAAGAAACGCCGCCGATCCGCGTGGTTGTCCCCGGACGCGTCTTTCGCCGGGATGTTACGGACGCGACCCATAGCGCCAATTTTCATCAGTGCGAGGTGCTTTGCGTCGATGAAAACGTGACCATCTGCGATTTGAAGTCCATTTTGAACTATTTTTTACGATCGCTATTTGGGCCCGACACGGAAACGCGGATGCGTTTGAGTTTTTTTCCGTTTACGGAGCCGAGTTTCGAAGTCGATTTTCGCTCGTCGCGGCTTGGGAAATTGAGCGATCGGTGGATCGAGATTTTGGGTTGCGGCATGGTCGACCCCAATGTCCTGGAAGCGGTGGGAATTGATCCCGAGAGATATTCCGGTTTTGCCGTCGGTTTTGGGATCGAGCGCCTGGCCATGCTGACCTACGGCATCGACGACGTGCGACTTTTTTACCAAAATGATCTGCGCTTCCTGGAACAATTTTAGCCGAAAAATGTGGCTCCGCTAAACGAAAAATTGGGGGTTTTAATTTCATTCCTGGGCGTGGCTTTGCGTTAAAAATTCGATGGAATTGTAATCTTTTAGCGTGCTTTTTATGATTTGAAAAACGGTCTCTTTCGCCAGGTTAATGCGGGTCGCTTTGCGCCGTTGCAGCGGCGTGTGCGGTACGACGATGGCGTTGGATATTTTGGAGAATTTTTTTTGGGACGTTATTTGCTTGGCTTTTATTTTTGTCTTCATCTTCGGCCCCGTGAGTACCTTCCGCGTTGATAAATTTTTGTGAAAAACAAATTGCCAGGGGTCCTCCGGTAACACTTTATGCTCGCTGGATTGGGAAATTATTCTCGTTTTTTTTACGATTATTTTCTCTTTTTCCTCTCCGGATGGCGCCTCTCCATCTTCCGGAAGTTCCGGCTTCCTACTTTTTTTCGTCGATTTCATGTTTTTTCAAAAATTTTACCACTTTTTCCAGGACCCATAAGTTTTTTCTACGGAAGTTTTTTTGAGATCCTCCTCGATGAGCATTTCCGCCTCCGTGCAAACGCCGTCGATCCGCTCGATCCACGCTTCCGCAACGTCCACAAATACCGCTAAATCGTCCTCAAATGCATGCGGCCGCGTCAAAGGTATGGGAAACTTTTGTTGAAGGACTAAAGTTTGCGTCTGCTTGTCAAGGGCGAATGTGGCTCCGTTTGAAATTTTCCAAAAGAAATTTGCCTCCAGCAAAATTTCCAACACGAGCTCCTTCCCCGCGAAAGGCACAACGCTGATGTAGGAGTATACAACCAGCACCGACTCCTCCTCGCAAAGCTCCAAGTTCAATACGATTTTATCATCAAATAAAATGAGACAATGATTGTTGCTATCCAGCGTTAGGGACGACAAATCCAGAACTTTTCCCAACCTCTGAAGCAGACAATTTACTTCCTCCTTACAATCCATATCCTAAATTTCCCACCGATGCTATCCCGTAAGAGTAGTCATTCTAGTCATAAGAAAAATGATTTTACAGATTTTTGCAACAAAAAAAAGCGCCAATGTAAAATCGACGCCCAATTTTTTCTATAGACTGCGGAGATTCCCTTTTAATTAGCAGAAATTGTCATGATGGGAGCGATGGACTTGGGATTACCCGACAGTAAATTGAGGAGGTAATTGAGGAACATGAAAGTGGATTTGGCATTCAGATCGTTATCGGCGATGTAAAACCATTTTCCGTTGTAGGAGATGCTCACGAAAGCGTTTTGGGGCTGCTGTTCGGCGTGATGGATGGCGATCCACTCCCCGGAAAGGGATTGACTCCAGTCAAATACTTCACCCTCTTCGTCCTTTGTCAGCGTTACGAGGCCCGCGTCGATATCCGTTTGGGGCACATCCACCGCGTGGGATAGGTAAAAGAGCATTTCCATGAGGGAGCGCGTGCGTACGATCAGGTCCTTCGCATTTACGCTGAGGAAATTGGAGTCGAAGTGGAACTCGGAAGCGCTAGAGTCGACACCTAAAACGGATTTCAATTTTTGACTTTTGGCGTCTGAGTTTGTAAATTTCATGACGAGATCGTTTGCATTATCGGAGGCGAGGCCGATCAGCAGGCGATTTTGTTCGTGCAGCTCATCGATGAGGTCCATCGCTTTGGCGAAAGACTGGTTATCCGGTTTTTTATCGGGAGTCGGCCCGGAAGCGCTGCTCGCATTATCCAGTTGATTGATGCGTTCGATGCATAAGTTAAAAACGCGCTTTGTCTTCCACCCCGCTTGTATAAAACCTAAAACGAGGGTCAAAGGTATGGGTGTCATGAGTCGTTTTGTAAAATCTTCGCCTTTGAGCGGCGTGTAAAAGATGGTTGGATTTTGGAAAATCTCGCTGTAGGCCAGCAAACCGATCTCATGTTTATTGGCATTTCCAACTAACCCAAAGCTTGAGCCGCTCGGACCGAGGCGCGTTGTAAATTTGCGATTTTCATTGATATTCACCACGTCTAGGAAATAGGGCATGTTGCGGTACTTCAATCGCACGAGATTGAGGAGCAACTGTTCGTCCGTAGTTTTAGCAATTGCGGTGTTATATTCGTAGTGCGTCTGTTTTACGGCACGGGGGCCCAGTGAAGCACATCCTCCCGCCAGCAGGGAAGCAACGCCATATAAAATTTGCCTCTTTTTGACCATATTCGCCTTCATCTGGGCTCATTAAATAGCGGCAAGGAGCTTTGTCAATTATAAAATAAAAAAAATTATCAATATAATAATGTTTCATCGCGGTACCGTTGCATGTGAATGAGGGCCGCCGCCGACCGGAATTGCTGCGCTATTTTCTGGCGATTTTCTTCGACGCCCATTTCGTCCAAAATCATCTCGATGAGATAGTCGCTCAATTCCCGTTTACTTCTTTTTTCCAAATCCGTCAGCCGCCGCTCAAAAATAGCCGGATCAATGGCGTCCGGGACCTCCTTTTGCTCGAGCAGCACGATCTCCGCTTCCATTTTTCCCGTGAAAATGACCGGCGATACGTCGCCCACCGCTAGGGCGAAAAGCGCCTCCTTTTCTTCCGGAGAAAGGGTCAAATGCTCAGCGATTTCCCCGTCATTTTTCGTGACCGTACCCTTTTTCTCGGTGGCAGTTTTTACGAAAATTTCATGAGTCAGCGGCCCCATTTCAGCCAATGTCTTCCGAATTTCCTTGACTTGGTCCGAAAAAATTTCTTCCCTCCTCTTCGCCAGAAAATCGCGCGTCACCGCCTCCCGAACCTCCTCCAGCGGCGGGTAATACGCCGGGATGATCTCCCGATAGAGCAGGACACATATGTTCCCATTTTTGGCATGGATGGGGTCCGAATAGTAGCGATCGTTCGTCAAACTGGCCGCCACCGCCAGCGATTTTTCGTCAAAATATTCATTGCTCGTGGGCCGCCCCAGCTCAATGGCCCCTAGACTCCGCAGATCGAGCTCCCTGTCCCCGATGAGCCGCCTGAATTTGTCCGAATTGCGGGTGATATTTTTTTCGTAAAGATCGTAAGTAAATTGGTCCGCCGTCTCCAAAGCGAAGCGCTCGCAGGCATTCTCTTCGTAAATTTTCGTGATCGCAGCTCGCCACTCCGGCGACCCCTCCGTCAAATGGTGGAATTGATTTTTGTGCGAATCTTGAACTTTTTGTAAATCGATGCGGGTCGGCTCGGGAATCCGCCTGGCAAATGCATCCTTGGAAAATTCCACGTAGTCCACAAGCATCCGCTCGTCCACCTTATAGGGCTCGGGATTTTCGTCAAAATATTGTTTGATTGCCTCTTCCGTTGGGGAGATCTCTCCGATGAGTAGGGACGCGTCGAATTTGGCGATGGAGAAGAAGTATTTGGCCATGTCCTTGGAGGCGGCCGCCCGCGCCTGGACGTCCAACGCGTAGCCCTGCCCCGATAGCAGCGCTTCAATTTTGCCGATCCTGAAATCGTCGGCGACGGTGCGCTCAAAGAGACTCAATTGGGCGGGATTTTCATTGAATTGCTCGAGAAATTGGTTATATTTGTTCGCGTCGAAGCGTTGGTCTTTCCCTCTAAATAGGGAATAATTTTCGACGAAATTTTGCAGCAGCGTTTTATTGGGGGTCGGAATCTCGAGATCGTCGGCCAATTTTAGTGTGGCGATGCGCGATAGGGTGGCGTATTCCTGCAGTTGCCCGTTCCAAATGAAAACTTGCTGCAGCTGCGAACTGAGTTCCACTTCCTGGAGCAGTTGGGCGGCCTCCTTTTGGGAAGAGAGATTGCGGCCAAAAATTTTTTTCGCCTGGCCCCGCGTATTCCGCCCGATCCCCGGCGAAGACCCCACGGTAAAGACAAAACTGATGGTAACGATGACCAGTAGAATGGAAAACAGCCACTTGTGGTGTTTCTGCAAAACCCTTTGTAGAAAAGAAATCATAACGCTCCAGACCCAGTGATAAAATATTTAAGGAAATTTCAAGCCATTCTTGAAAAATATCGCGAAGATTAGGGCAGGTAGCGGAAAATGTGATATTCTTGATGGGTTGCCTGATCGGAGCGGTTGCCCTGGGAATCGGCAATTTTAGCGACATTGACGCGGGGAGTATAAATTTTGATGGTGAAATATTTAAAAAAGACGATGAAATATTTTAAAAAATTTCAAACTGTTTTTAAAAATATTGCGGAGCAATGATGAAATGTTTAAAAAAATCAAATTATTTTTAAAAATATCGCAAGCATTAGGGCAGGTAGCGGAAAATGTGGTATTCTTGATGGGTGGCCTGATCTGAGCGATTGCCCTGGGAATCGGCAGTTTTGGCGACGTTGACACTAAAAGCATATAATTTTTGGCTAATGTTAGGCACCTGGCTTTTGGCTTTTATGTCCATTTTCCATTTTTCCGCGTCGAGGCCCATCTCGATGGAAGCGTCCGGCCCCATCGAACTTTTGATGCAATTGGTGAGGACCGCGGCGATTACACCGGCGTTGGGATCCGCTTCGTCCGCTTCGCCATATAATTTCAGGCCGACCAAAAATCCCTGCGTCACAACCCCAGCAAATAGCGCAAAAATCGACAACCCAATGATCACTTCAATCAGCAAATACCCCCTTCGTTTGGCCATGGCCCAATGATATGGATTTTTTTCCCGGATGCAAGGGCGATTATCGGCCGTAGAGCGAGGCGTGGGATTTTAATTGCGGGGCCATTTTTTTGAGCTCCAGGAATTGTCTCGGAAATTTTTGCCGTCGGCTCGAGCACGGGCCAGTGGCGTCGATTTTTTTCCGAAATATTAATTTTTCCTTAAATGTGAAAGCGAAATGTAAAAACAAGAGCAAGAATGTAAAAACAATTATCGGCCGTAGAGCGAGGCGTAAGATTTTAATTGTGGAGCCATTTTTTTGAGCTCCAGAAATTGCTCCGGAGTCATCCGCCATTGCCAGTTGCCGCAGGGCGTCCCGGGGGCGTTGAACCGACCTTCGCTGCCCAACTCGAGCAGGTCTTGGGGAGAAATAATCCCCAAAAAACAGGGCGAACGGTAAATTTCCGTTAAAAATTTCCAAGATATTTCATGATCTCCGATGCCAAAATAGCGGCGAATCTGGTCCCTCGCCGAGTCGCTGAGGCCGCCGTACCAGCCGCGTAGCGTGTCATTGTCGTGGGTGCCGAGGTAGAGGACGGAGCGGGGGTGATGGCGATGGGGGAGGTAGAGATTGTTTGGGTCGTTGGAGAACGCGAATTGCAGCACCTTCATGCCCGGGAAATCCAATTTTTGCATCAAATTTCGGGCGCTTTCGTCCAGTTCACCGAGGTCTTCGGCGATGAACGGAATGCCTTCGAAGCAGCGGAACAAGGCTTCGCCGGGGCCCTTTTCCCACCTACCTTCTTTGGCGGTCGGGGCGTCGGGCGGGACGCTCCAGAAGCGATCGAATCCGCGGAAGTGGTCGAGGCGGAGGACGTCGAAGAGCTCGCGATTGCGCCGGATCCGCCGCTGCCACCAGTCGTAATGATTTTTCCCCAAAAAATCCCAGTCGTACACGGGGTTGCCCCACAGTTGGCCGTTTTCCGTGAAATAATCGGGGGGGACGCCGGCGATGCGCAGGGGATTTAGGAGGCGATCCAGCTTGAAATTTTGGGGCTCGCTCCAGACGTCCGCGCTGTCTAAACCGGGGTAAATCGGGATATCTCCTATGATTTTTACGCCATTTTTATGGGCGTATTGCTTCAAATTTCCCCACTGATTTTGGGCAAAATATTGTAAAATTTCGTGGCCTTTGGCGTCCGCTAAGACGGATTCCGGCAATTTCGCCGCGGCGATTTTTTCGTACCGCCGGTAGGCGTTGGGCCACTCCATCCAAGATTTCCCACCGAAATGTTTTTTCAGCGCTGCAAATAAACTGTAGGGTCGGAGCCAGGGCGTATTTTCGCGGAAGTGCTGTAATTTTTTTTGCTCGCTTTGGGGGAAAATTTTGGGGATTTCCGGTAATAAATTTTGGAAAAAATTATAAATTTCTCCGAAAAAAACGCGGCTGTGGTGTACGCCATCGCCGGTGGAATTTATTGGGCTGGTGTCGATGCCGAGCGCTTTCAGATCGATGAAGTAGGGATTGAGGGCGAAAGCCGACGTACCCTGGTAGGGGGAATCGCCGTAGCTCGTGGGCGTCAGGGGGCAGACCTGCCAGAATTTTATCCCCGCCGACGCGAGGAAATCGATGAATGCGCAGGCGTTTTCGTCGAAACACCCTATCCCCGCCCGCCGGGCAGACAGGAAATATGCAGTCCCATTCCCATCGCCCGATG
>JAISBJ010000053.1 GCA_031266235.1 Puniceicoccales bacterium
AGACGTGGACAAGAGCAGCCGCAACCGCAACTACAGGATCAAGAGCCAAAGCAGTTGCCGCAACGCGAATTAATCCTCATGGCTTCCAATGATAAGCGGCAGGAAGAGGCGGAAGTGCAAGCGGCAGAAGCGTCGGTGGCGGGTGGAACTGGAGATACTGCTGCCTCCGGCTCTACGGCTAGTGCGGCGACGTCGGGAGCTCCTAGGGCGTCTGGTTCGGAGCGCGGGTCGAGTGGAGAAGGGGTGTCGGCATCGGCATCGGGCATGCTTTCTGACCTATCCCTGCCGTCGGATGACTGGGACAAAGCAGATGAAAAACAAAAATCTGGTGTATCGTCGCGATTGCCAATTGAGGAAGTAGAAGGCGAGATGGATGAGCCGGTAGACCGGGATCAGCCGCCGGAAGCGGAAGTAGCCGAGCTCGAAGGGCAATCCTCGGCCGCCGAGACGAAAAGTAAAAAAATTGGTAAAAGTAAAGCGGAATCGGAGGAGGAATCGCAAGCGGTCGACGATGCGGAGAAAAGGAAATCTAAGGTGGCGAAGAGCGGTAAAAAAGATGTAAGTACACAGCCGTCGGACGGAAGCGTTACGCCCGGCGACGAGAAATCCTCAGTCGCTAAAGCGAAGGGTAAAAAAAGTAAAAAGAGTGAAAAAAGTGGAGCGGAATCGGAGGAAGAGCCTCAAGCGGAAGACGAGGCCGGGAAGAAAAAACCTCCGGCAGCGAAAAAGAAGGCCGACGACGATACAGCAAAACAGCCAGGTAAGGAAAAATCTGCGCCCGAGGGAGAACCGCCAGCCGCTAAAGCCGGAGGTGAAAAATCAGTAAAGGATAAAGGAAGTGCCGATCGTGCGAAGGGGGGAGATCAGTCGAAATCAGCCGACGGTAAGCCAGACGATCCATCTAAGCCAAAGGATCCGAAAAAACAAGCTACGCAGCTAGAATCTCGCCAAACAATAGGCGCAAAAGCGGGTGACGGTACGCAATCGGGTAAAGCGACGCCGGATTCGGAATCTAAGGCCTCGAGTACGACGTCCAAGCGGAGGGCGAGGAAAACAGGCACACAAATATCGATCAAAGCAGCGGCTCCGGATTCTGGAGGTGGTGGGCAAATTAGTCGATTTGGGCGGAAAAGAGCTGGGCGCAAGGGGGCAGCGGATGTACCGGCAGCTAATCCGGCGTCGGTTGGGTCTAGGAGTCTATCAGTTGGCTTGGCGGCAGCATCCCAAAAGTCCGATACGCAGCCACTCGTCCGACCTCCGTCGGCGTCGAGATTGGGATCGGTAGCGTCGTCGTCGGGGTCTAGGGGTCTATCAGTTGGCCTGGCGGCAGCATCCCAAAAGTCCGATACACAGCCACTCGTCCGATCTCCATCGGCGGCAGAATCGGGATCGGCAGCGCCATTAGTCGCGGCGCGGAAGGCTACAACGGGTGCGCCCAATAGAATATTAATCCCGAAATTTGCCACAAAGGAGAGTGGCGAGTTCCGGCCGACGGAGTCTGGCGATTGGGGTGGTTCCAGTGGATTGGTTGTCCGGGAAGAATTCCCACGACCGTCGCAACCGCGTGCTATGCTCAGGAAGTTACCGCCGACAGTAGGAGCGCCAGTGGGACGGTCGATGGCTCCGAGGCAGTTAGGGACTCCGCAGGAGCCCACGAGGGCTAGCAGTCCTTCGTTGCCCAAGGTCGTGAGCTTTTCATCTGCTAACACGCCAGCGGGGCAAAAATCATTACCGGGGGTAAAGGCAGATGCTTCGGTTGGGAATCGGGCATTGGCGGGATTAAGTAGGAAACAAAAGCTGCAGCAGTCGTTCAACGCAAAGAATGCGGAGCCCGGGCGGCCTGGAGCGGCTACCCAAAGATCGGCGACATCTTCATCTCCGGCGCAATCGTTCCGTGAAAGATCGTCGCAGACGAATCCTTTGGCGCTCACGCGACGCCTTTCCGACAAAGCGAAGGGAGTAAATGGTAAAGGTCGTGTCAATGGGCGAAGGATGCCGCCGAATGATGCGGTGGATTTGCGGTTACCATCGCAGCCGTTGGATATTCCGGTGAGGCGTAATTTGCCGTTAGATATGAGGAAGGCGCCTGCGATAGAAGAGGATGAGGTGCCTTATGGTATTCGGATGGAGAGGGAGTTTAGGAGGCACGCGGTTGGCGTAGGTCACTGATCATTTTTGGGAGCGGGCGAGATGTGAGCGGTTAAAATTTTTCAAAAAAAAGCTTGACTTTTGTCAGAGGAGTCCATTTTTGTCATTCATTAGGGAATGTTTATTGAACTCCTTTCGCTTTTCCCTGAGATGCTCGACGGTTTTCTGGGGACGTCGATGATCGCCCGCGCCCGGAAACGGCAGTTGCTGCAGTATCGTTCCCACAACTTGCGCCAATGGTCCAGCGACAGGCATTTGCGGGTGGATGATCGGCCTTTTGGGGGCGGAGCGGGGATGGTCCTGCAGCCGGAGCCCATTGCTCGGGCCATCAGGGATTTGCGGCGGGAGCAGACGGAGGTCATTTACCTCTGTCCGGACGGCGTTCCGCTGACCACGGCCGTCGCGTGCGAGTTGGCAAAAAAGCGGCATTTGATCTTCCTCTCCGGCCACTACGAGGGGGTCGACCAGCGCATCCGCGAGCGCTATGTCGATGTGGAATTATCGATTGGGGACTATATTTTGACGAATGGGACGCTGGCGGCGGCGGTGGCCATTGACGCCATTTGCCGCTATATTCCTGGGGTTTTGGGCAATAATTCTTCGTTGAGTCAGGATTCTTTCAGCGGCGGGTTGCTGGCGGGTCCGCAGTACACGCGGCCGCGGGAATTCGAAGGGATGGCGGTGCCGGAGGTATTACTGAGTGGCGATCATCGGGCGATTGAATGTTGGCGGTTGAAGCAGCGTCTCGAGCGCACGCGGCGATTGCGGCCGGACTTATTCGACGGATAATATTTTTTCGTGATAAAAATTTTACAATAAAAATGCTTGACAAATTGTTTTTTTACGAAAGTTTTTCAAGTAAAGATGTCGAAGGTATTATTGAGTGGCGATCATCGGGTAATTGAATATTGGCGCTTGGAGCAGCGCTTCGAGCGCACGCGGCGATTGCGGCCGGACTTATTCGATGGGTGATATTTTTCGTGATAAAAATTTACAAAAAAAATGCTTGACAAATATTTTTCTTCGACAATGATGACGCGTCATAGATCTATGAATCCGGTTATTCGAGAAATTACTGCGGGGCGATTGATTGTCGATCGCGATCATTTTAAAGTCGGGGACGGCGTGGAAGTCCACGTGAAGGTCCGCGAGGGCGATAAGGAGCGCATCCAAATTTTTTCCGGGATCGTGATTGCGAAAAAACACGCGGGGATTTCGGCGACATTTACGGTCCGGCGCATGGTTGCGGGGGAGGGCGTCGAGCGCATTTTTCCGGTGCATTCGCCAAGTATCGCCCGCATTGAGGTCGAACGCGAGAGCGTGCCGATGCGCGCGAAATTGTATTATATCCGTCAGCGCGTGGGTAAAGATGCGATGAAAGTTCGGGAAAAGAAGCGTTAATTTATGCTTGAAGCGTTTACGAAGTCAGTGATTTTCGTTATACTCCTTGCGTTGGGTGGATATTTTTTCATGCTTTTTCGCAAAAAGGGTTGGTTTTTCCCGCAGAAAGTAAGCGGCGGCGGGGCAAGTCCCGGCGATTTACGGGTAACGGAGCGGCTATCGATTGGGGGGCGCCATTACATTGCGGTGGTGCAGTGCAACGGGCAAGAATTTTTGATCGGGATTTCGCCGACGTCGATCACGGCTCTAGGGGCGTTGCAGCCGCGTTTCCGCGAGGGAAATCACCGGCCAAAGGGCGAGCATTTCAAGGAAAATTTATCGGCGAAGGAGGGCGACATAGCGGCGGAAAAAGCATTTTGTCGGCAGTGATATGAGGGTCGATGGCGTCGGTTATCGAGTTGCTCGCGAAAGGGGTTCGTTTTTTACGTTCCAAAAATATTGAGCGGCCGAAATGCGATGGGGAGTGGTTATTCGCCCATATATTGGGTTGTTCGCGCCTTGAGTTGTACCTCCGGCACGGGGCGGCGGTCGATGCTTCGTCCGAAGCGCGTTTGCGGGAATTGTTGGTGCGGCGTGCGCGGCGGGAGCCCCTGCAATATATTTTGGGGGAGGTCGATTTTTGTAATGTGAAGTTGAAGGTCGATCCGCGCGTTTTGATTCCACGCGGCGAGACGGAAATGCTCGTGGAATGGCTTGTAACCTATATTAGGAGCCGAAATTTTGGCAGTCCGGCTACCGGTGAAGCGGGCGATTGCCGGTGCGAAGTTTTAGATCTGGGTACGGGAAACGGCGCCATTGCGATTGCTTTGGCCAAATATTTCCCCGCGAGTCGGGTATTCGCGGTCGACAAATCTCCACCTGCGCTGACGGTCGCACAAGAAAACGTGGAGCGCAACGGCGTGCGAAATGTAAAACTTTTAAAATCGGACTGGTACAGTGTTTTCGAAAGCGGTGCGTGTCAAGAAAAATTTGACATAATTGTCGCCAACCCCCCCTATTTGGCGCCGCAGGAATTCGCCAGCGCCCAGGACGAAGTCAGGAAATATGAGCCGATTTCAGCGCTCGTTGCCGGCGACGGCGGTTTGCGGGACATCGAAATTATTCTCCGCGGAGCAAAAAATTTTCTCAAAAAAGGAGGCCTCGTCGCCCTGGAAACGGGGATCACGCATCCCCAGCAATTGCAAAATAAATATAAAAATTTCTTCAATAAAACGGAAATTGTAAAAGATTTAAATCAATTTGACCGTTTTTTCATGGCCTATGTTTGACCACTCAATCTGCCGGCTTGCCATTCGCAAAATTTTATCTAAAAAAGCCCAGCCAGGTTGGTATGGATCAGAATTTTATTATTAATATTACGGAGCAGGCGATGATACTGGTTTTGATGCTGTCGATGCCGCCCATTTTGGTCGCAACGTTTGTCGGGCTGATCACCAGTTTACTGCAGGCTCTGACGCAAATTCAGGAGCAGACGCTCAGTTTTGCCATCAAATTATTTTGCACCGTTTTAGTTCTGACGCTGTCGGCTTACTGGATCGGCGACGAGTTGATTGCCTTTGCAAACAGCCTATTTGCTAACTTCCCGGCGATTATTCACTGATGGACGTCGAATCCATAACATCCGTTTTATTTTTGATGATGATGTGCATCATTCGTTTGGCGGCGGCGCTTTCGCTGACACCGGTATTCGCGAAGCAATACATTATGGGGATGGGGCGAAATGTAATTATTTTCGCAATGGCTTTACCGCTTTTTCACACATTATATCCCACGCTGCCGAAGGAGCAAATTCCTTTGTTGATTCTTTTTGTAATAATTTGTAAAGAAGTGATTATTGGAGCGATGCTGGGATTTTTATCGGGCTTCATTTTTTACGTTACGGACAGCGTGGGATTCATCATAGACATCCAGCGGGGGTCGTCGCAGGCGATGACGTTTGATCCGGTAGCGGGCTCGCAGACGTCGCTGCTGGGCAGTTTTTTGACGCAGATGATTGCCACGTTATTTTTTTCGATGGGAGGATTTTTATTTTTTCTTGGAGTGATTTACGAAACTTACATCATCTGGCCCGTTTTTACATTTTTTCCCACATTTAACGTCAATTTCCCGGCATTTATGATGTCACTGGTGGACGACATTATGGAGGCGATTTTTTGTTTTTCGGCACCGATATTGATCGTATTGTTTCTAGCGGAATTTGGGCTAGGGATGATCAGTCGATTTGCGCCGCAGCTGAATGTATTTTTCATGGCGATGCCGGTGAAGAGTTGGCTATCGATGTTTTTTTTACTATTTTACTTTTCTTTGCTGGGGCGGTTATTCGAGCATTATTTTTTCACGCAGAGCAAATTATCATTTTTTGTGCGGCATTTTTTGCGGTAGAATTTTTGAGGAATGGAACAAGTAAATGGACGAAAAAGCGGAGGGATTGATGGCGGAGAATATTTTTTTCTGCTTGGGAAATTGTCTGCGGATTATTTTTTCACGCACTTTTTGCGGTAAAATTTTTTGAGGATAGAACAAATAAATGGGCGAAAAAGCGGAGGGATTGATGGCGAGGAATATTTTTTTCCGTTGGGAAAATTGTCTGCGGATTATTTTTTCACGCAGAATTTCTTGCGGTGAAATTTTTTGAGGAATGGAGCAAATAAATGGACGAGAAAGCGAAGGGATTGATGGCGAGGAATATTTTTTTCCATTGGGAAAATTGTCTGTGGATTATTTTTTCACGCAGAATTTTTGAGGAATGGAACAAGTAAATGGGCGAGAAAACGGAGGAGCCAACGCCTAAACGGATCCGCGATGCGCGCAGTAAGGGCAATATCGCGAAAAGTCAAGACGTAAATTCGACGCTGACCCTGATCGGCGCATTTTGTTACGTCGGGATGGGTTGGAATCAGCATCTGGACAATATTTCCGAACTGATCCTCATCCCCACCCAATTCATCGGTCGCTGCCGCGATCTCGGCGGCTATACGGCTCAAGCCCTTTGGAGCGTCCTCACGAAGGTTGGCGGCATCGTTTTCCCCGCGATTTTTATGGTGGCATTGCTGGGGATTATCGGGAATTTCGCACAAGTCGGAATCCTCTTTACCTCCAAAACCATTCAGCCCGATCTCAATAAACTCAATCCCATGTCGAAATTGCAGCAAATGTTTTCGATGAAAAATCTCGTCGAATTACTCAAATCGACGGCAAAAATTATTCTGTTGGGTTTTCTGTTATTTGGCGTTGTGAGGAGTGTGTTTGGCGATTTGTTAATGTTGCCCTTTTGCGGCATAGCGGGTGTATTTGATATTTTGGGGCCCGTCATGGCCAACTTCGCTAAAATGGTGATCTTCGCCTATATCCTCATGGCGACATTCGACTACATTTATCAGAAAAAGAAGTGGAAAGATCAGCTCATGATGAGTAAGGACGAGGTGAAGCGCGAGTATAAGGAATCGGAGGGCGATGGCCAGATTAAGAGCAAGCGCAAGCAGATTCACAAGGAGATGATGGAGGAAGATCCGCCGCAAAAAACGAAGCAGGCATCGGCACTGGTCACGAATCCGGAACATGTCGCCATCGCCCTCCTCTACGATCCTGAGTGCTCCTTCCTTTTACCCATCGTGATTGCCAAAGGAATTGGCATTGTTGCGGAGCGCATGATCAAGATTGCGGAGGAGGAGGGGATACCGATTATGCGCAATGTTCCGCTGGCCCACGCGCTGCTGGATACGGCCGGCGTCATGGAGTATATTCCGAAGGAGTTGCTTGCGCCCGTCGCGGAGGTATTACGCTGGGTGAAGGAGGTCAAGGATGCGCAGGCCCGGGAGAATGCCGGCCTGGTGTGAAATTTTTTTGGGGCAAAAGCTGCGCGCTTCGCGCGCGAAAGCATTTATGCTTTCCAAGGCGTCTGCGACGCCTTGAGCTTTTGCCTCGCCCGGATGGCTTTAAATTGAGTTATTTTTAAGATTTTATTTAATTTTTTTTAAACTTTGCCGCTTTGAAATTTTTTTTTGAAATGGAGCGGAAAATATTTTTTGAAAAGTTAAAAAAAGGCTTGACAGATTATTTTATTTATGCAAGAGTCGTATTGTTATCATTAATAAAATATGGACATAAAAAAGATACTCAATGGAGTAGGTGCAAGTCTACTAGGTATACCAGCATTGGTTCAGAGCAGTTATGCGGAGCCCCCTAGCGGGAGGGATCCGAGAACGGTAGCGCCGTCTAGGCGGCCTTTAACGCCACAGCAGCAAGCCAATTTTGATCTTCGGAAAGCGGCAGCTACAGGAGATTTTTCAGGGGTGAAAGATGCATGTAACCGTGGTGCGCAAATTGACGATCCTGGTCCGCATTCTGGGAAGACGGCAGAGCAACATGCTGAGGAGCATGGATATCTAGGGATTGCAGATTGGTTAAGAGAGCGTGGGGTGCATCCGAGTCCGAGCAGTCACGCGAGGCCTATTAGAGAGGGGAATCCGAAAGGGGTAGTGCCGCAGCGGCAACTTAGCCCTGCGCTGAGATTAATTTCGACAGAGTCCCTAGTCCCACCGCCCAATTTAGTTTCGGCATCACAGTCGTATCCGGTTGCGCCGCCTGATTATCCAGTTGCGTCGGATGATTTAGTTCCGGCATCACAGTCGTATCCGATTGCGCCGCCACTACCGCGGCGAAAAATAACGTCGTCGGGACGGGTTTTAACAGAGCAGGAGCAAGCCAATTTTGATCTTCGGAAAGCGGCAGCTACAGGAGATTTTTC
>JAISBJ010000071.1 GCA_031266235.1 Puniceicoccales bacterium
GCCCTTTGATGACCCCGAACACGCCGCCATTGGCCGTGCCAACCTCAACGATTTCAACATCGCCCCCGCGACGAACTCCCTTTTCCGCAACTGCAAAACGCAATCCGACGGCCAGCTCCGACTGGTCATCGCCCACGACGTCCGCCATTTTTCCAAGCATTTTTCCCAAATCGCCGCGAAAATCTGGAATCATTTGGGCGGGAAAGCGATTGCCTTTGACGGCCCGCGGTCGACGCCCCAGCTCAGTTTTTCGGTGCGAAAATTCCAGGCCATCGCGGGCATCGTGATCACGGCGAGCCACAATCCGGCCCACGACAACGGCTACAAAGTTTATTTCCGGGACGGCGGACAGGTCGTCGAGCCCCACGCTTCAAAAATTATCGAAAATTTCAACCAAACGTCGCTCCGAGAAGCCGTGCAGGCCCTGGAATCGATCGCCAAAAATACCCAACCGATCGCCTATTTCGACGCGGATGCCGACAAAAATTACATGGAAGAGGTGCTTTCCAATCTCTTCGACGCCGATATTTTCCAGGCATCGCCGATTAGCATTATTTTTACGCCTGTGCACGGCACCGGCGACATGATCGTGGCTCCCGCGCTCCAGCGGCTCGGCATTCGCGCCCATTTTGTGGCGGAACAGATGGTCCACGACCCGCGATTCCCGACGGTAAAGTCGCCTAATCCGGAGCACTTTGCGGTCTTTGATCTGGCGGTAAAAAAGGCGGACGAGGTCGACGCGGAACTCCTCATCGCCACCGATCCAGACGCGGACCGCATTGCCATCGGCGTGCGCAATGGGGAAGGGAAATTCGAGCAATTTACTGGCAATTTGACCGGTGCGCTGCTCGCGGAATTCCGGCTATCGCGGATGAAGGAGCTGGATTGGATTCCCGCCGAAGGCTCTCCGCGCGTCGCGCTGATCAAAACCTTTGTCACGTCGCCCCTCCAGGATAAAATCGCCGCGGCCCACGGCGTCAAATGCATCAATACGCTGACGGGGTTCAAATGGATCGGCGAGAAATTGAACGACTACGAGACGACCCTCCACAGCCAACTGGCGAAACTCAACCTCCCGAAGCTGGATTACGTCAATACGCCCGCCGCAAAACGCCGCGAATTATTGCTGAAACACAGCACATTTTTAGCACTGGGCGGCGAAGAAAGTTACGGTTACCTGGCGAGTGACAATACGCGCGACAAGGATGCCAACGGAGCGACGGTGATGATTTGCGAGATGCTCGCCACATTGAAAAAATCCGGTAAAACATTCGTCGATTTCCGCAATGAAATTTACAAAAAATACGGCTACTACGGCGAAACGCAGCTGAATATTTACTACGAGGGGGCGTCCGGCGCCGAAAAAATAAAAAATATTCTTGACTCCTACGCAAAAAATCCCCCGACTACGCTCGGCCATTTCCACGTCACCCGCATCGCGAATTTCAATGGGGAAGCCACCTTCGACGCCGACAGCAAACGCATCCCGGCACAGCATTTTTTTATGGTCGACCTCGACAACGGTTACCGCTACGCCATCCGCGGCAGTGGTACGGAGCCGAAAGTAAAATTTTACATTTTTGGACACGCTCCGGTGACGGTTTCCATCGCCGATAGCGCCCGCGAAACGACTCAAACCATGGAACCCATCAAACAACTCCTCGAAAAAGATGCCGACCTGCGCGCTTCACAAAAAATTTGAGGTAACCATTTCCAAATTTAGGCGCGACATTCACCCCGCCCTCATGCCTCTAGCTTTGCCGCACTTTTAGCGATTGTCAAGCGTATTTTTGTAAAAATTTATCATCAATTACCAAATTTTGACCTATCTCCTTCTCAACTTAAAAATAACGTACTTATCTGAGTACCTCCAGCTGGCACTACACTCCCATGAGGGGCCATATAAAGCCTCAAAAAACTCGGTGGTCCCCCTGTCAGTTTTGGATCAAGAGGAAGAGAAGCTACTCCTGCTGGTAAAGCTGCATTTACCGTAACTACTGCATTATTCAAAATCGCAGGACCAATTGGAATAGAAATATCTCTCTGCACTATTCTTCCTGTGCTTACTTTTGTTTCTTGGCGAACCTTTGCTCCTACAACAGTGCCTGCACCGCCAGCTGCATTAATTTGAACCGCCAGCTGCTGGATGAGAAGCTGTTGCTGTTGTGGGGTATAAACCCGTTATGTCATTACCATGCGCATTACGCCCATGCTCAAAGTGTCCCCCAACTGTCAATTCCGCTGGATCAGGATGGGCCCCCGGATTACTCCGATTCAATCCCCATATGGCCGCACTAGCAATTTGTGCCAATTCATGATCACAATCCGATATATCATTTGCGCCCATGTTTTTACGTGCTCCCCACGTAGCAGCAGGAGCGGCAACAACACATATCGTCTCACAATAAACCAAACATAAGACAAATGCCGACATTAAAACATAAAGCCGACTTCCTAAACAAAAATTATGCTTCATCATCATCTTCTTCTTCACCTTCCCACCCCCATTCTCTAAGAACGTCCTCCCTGCTAGCAGTTTCTCCTATCATCTTTCCATACAATATATTAGCAAATATAATCACCTCCGAGTCTCCAACATTCTCTTCACAACCATCCTCATCTTTTTGTGGGACAACGCCCGTATACATATTATTGCTTTCTCCGGGAACCAGACTCGCTACCGAATGGATGTATGCCTTTAAAGCTTCTTTATCTTCGGGAGAAGTGTTCGGATCATCATATAATTCTTCTATGCGCTCAAGTGTCGTTCGTAACGCATCTGGAGTCGTCTCATTTACTAAATTTTCCCCATTTGACATTTTCATTCGCAATATTTTAGCAATGCGTTGATTCCTAGTGATTAGCTCCAATTCCGAATCCGATTCTTCCGGCACTGCTTCTCGGGCATCTTCGTCCTGATTGCTCTTATCCATAAATTGATGGGAAGCCGCTGCGTCCGGCGCAGAAAATCTCATATTCTTCGCATGAGACACCCCCCTCTCTGACAAAACATCGAGAGGAATAGGCTGTTCGAACGTATGCGAAGCATAACCACTACTCCCCATTAACATCCCGCCAATAACTAATTCGAGTATTTTTTTTGAATCCATAGGCCAAAACCATCGTAATCTGACCATTTGTCAATATATTAGAGGATATTTTATCAATAAATGAACATTCTTATGTAATATTTACAAAGCGGCCTGTATTCAAAATATTCCCAATCCGAAAAGCTTTTTGCGAAAAATAATCGAAAAAATTATTTCCCTCTTGACATCTTTGTAAAAATAAAAAGAATATGCAGTCGCTATGGATGGTAAAAACGACATCGAAAATGTAAAGCGCCCGGAGGGCGGAAAAATTGGTTCTCCGAATGATTTCCCCTTTCGCACACAGCAAACTTCAAAGGCAGAATCTTTCTCCGCCCTACAAGAGCAAATCGAAAAGGCAAAACGGCAACATAATACGGTCGATGACCGCGTTGTAGCGGATTTTCTCGCCAAAATCGAAGGAAAATCGACGACTCGAGAGGAACTAGCCCAAGCGGCAGCCGTCGCCCAACGGTTGGCCGAACACCCGGAAGTATTATCCCCCGCAGCACAATCGCAACTCATGGAGGCCCCACGAGCCATCGCCAATCACCGCAACGCCGACTACGCCCTCCAAGAAGAAAGTAAAGATATTGTATTAAAAGCGGCAACAGCTATGCCCGCGCTGTCCGGCGAAGCCCAGAAAAAACTCATCGACAGGGCTACTTTGCTAGCGGCTGCCAATCGAGATCCGGACTGGAGGTTTGAGTTTTTGGAAAATGTCGCCGACAGCAGTAACCCCGATGCTATAGGCGGGAGTTTGGACGGGATTTCCGATATGGCGAAGGATTCGCTTACAAACCTTCTGGGCAAAACGGCGGACAAGTTTTCTGCGGCGAGTGCCAAGAACCAGGCGAGTTTCCAGAAAGCGGCGGTTAAAATAGCGAAAAGCATGCAATTCCCCCAAAAATTCGATGCCGACTCCTTCCGCGAAGCGCTTGCTACCGTCCCCGAGAACATGCGCAGCGAGGAATATAAAGCACAATTGGCTGCGTTGGATCAGAATCCAGCAGCGGAAAGAAATCCGGCGCCGGAAGTACCCGTGGCGATTGTCGTCCCGGAAGAAGATCTAGACACAGAGCCCGAGCCAGAAATTCAGCCGCAGCCGCAAAATACTGCCGAAGAAAATGACGCTCAATTGGCTGCGTTGGAAGAAAATCTAGCATTGGAAAAGAATCCGGCGCCGGAAATTCCCGTGGCGATCGTCGTCCCGGAAGAAGATCTAGACGCAGAGCCAGAAATTCAGCCGCAGCCGCAAAATACTGCCGAGGAAAATGACACACAATTGGCTGCGATGGAAAAGAATTTAGCAGCGGAGAAAAATCCGGCGTCGGAAGTACCCGTGGCGATCGTCGTCCCGGAAGAAGATCTAGACGCAGAGCCCGAGCCAGAAGTTCAGCCGCAGCCGCAAAATACTGCCGAGGAAAATGACGCCCAATTGGCTGCGTTGGAAAAAAATTTAGCAGCGGAGAAAAATTTAGCATTGGATCGGAATCCAGCGCTGGAAATTCCCGTAGCGATCGTCGTCCCGGAGGAGGATCTAGACGCAGAACGCGAGCCAGAAGTCGAACCACAGCCGGAAAATTCTGCCGAAAATGTGCCTCCACAAACAATTCTCCCCGTAGAAGGCCAGCTCCCTTACATTATCTTGGAAAACGCCAGGCCTAAAAATCCTGCGTCCCAAGCCGAAAAATTAGACGAAGATGCCGCTAATCAGGAAAATATCCTGACGGCAAAGGCGGAGTAAAAGATTGACCCGCCGCGAAAATTTGCTCTACTTCCCACGCGTGAGCGCAACTTATAGCCGAGTCGTTCTGAAAATTAGTGGCGAGTCTGTGCGGAGGAACTCCGAGGACTCAACGATAGACCACGATGCACTCGGGGCGCTGTGCAAACAAATCATTGCCATTCGCGACCTGGGAGTAGAGCTTTCCGTCGTCATCGGCGGCGGAAATATCATCCGCGGGCAGACGTACCACGGCCGCCAGTCGGGATTTATCCGCACCGACGCTGATAAAATGGGCATGCTCGCGACGGCCATCAATGCGCTGGCGCTGCGGAGTACGCTGGAATCACTCGGCGCGGAAGCGGTCGTCCAGAGTGCCGTGGCCATCGAGGGGATCGCGGATCGCTTCTCCTTACCAGCTGCGGAAGAGGCGCTGAAATTTAAAAAAATTGTTATTTTTTGTTGCGGAACGGGCAACGCATTTTTTTCGACGGATACGGCGGCGGCGCTCCGTGCCTGCGAATTGCGGGCCGACATTTTGCTCAAGGCGACGGCGGTTGACGGCGTTTACGACCGCGACCCCAAAAATTATCCCCATGCCAAAAAATTTGATCGGTTGTCTTACGGGGAAGTGTTGGAAAAAAATTTGAACGCCATGGACCTCGCCGCGTTCGTCCTGTGCATGGAAAATAATATTCCGATCCGCATTTTTTCTGGGCTCGGGGACGGCGGAATCGCCGCTGCGGTCCGAGATCCGTCGATCGGGACTTTTATCGGAAATTTTTGACATGGAAATCGAAAAATTTTCACAAGAACTCAAAGCCGCCATGGACAAGGCCATAGCTCACACCCAGGGCGAATTTTCTTCGCTCCACACGGGGAAAGCGTCGCCGGCCATGGTCGAAAACCTCGTCGCCGATACCTACGGGTCCGCCATGCGCATCCGCGAAATCGCTGCCATTACGACGCCCGACCCCCGGACGATCCAAATCCAGCCCTGGGATAAATCCTCCGTCCAGCCCATCGAAAAAGCCATTTTGGCCGCCAATATCGGATTGACACCCGTCGCCCAAGGTACGCTGATCCGCTGCTCCATCCCCGAAATGAGTGGCGAACGCCGTAAAGAACTTGTAAAAATAGCCAACGCTATGGCCGAAGAAGGCCGCATCGCGATTCGTTCCATCCGCCGCGATACGCTGGAAATTTTCAAAAAATTGCAAAAAGATGGCGCCATCGGCGAAGATGATCTCAAGCGCATCGAAAAAGATGTCCAGAAATTGACCGATAATGCCAACGGCGAGATCCAAAAGCTTTTTGAAGCCAAGGAGAAGGACCTCCTTCAGGTGTAAATTTTTGTAAAAAAACTATCATTTTTCGTAAAAATACCATCTCGGGGCTCTGCTTTGTTCGATTTCCAGGAGGTGAATTTTTGGAAATTTTTGCGATGGATGAATTTTTTTTGGAAAATTTTAATGGTTGGCAATTTTTGGTGAAAACAACTTCCCCGGGGCTCCGCCCCGGACCCCGCGAGGAGTCGCGGACTCCTCGACCTCTTGCTCCGCAAGATCCAGGCGGCGAAGCCGACTGCCAGGGGGTTTAAGGGGGAAGGATTCCCCCTTCCGGGAGGCGATTCGACTTGTGATTCCGGTGTTTCGGAGTGTACTCGGGCGGTGGAGTATCCGTTTCAAAAATTATTTCCATCGCAGCTAAAAAAAGACGACACATTTTTCATGGCCCAGGCTTACAACGAGGCGATCGACGCCTATGGAGAAAACGAGATTCCCGTTGGCGCAGTCATCGTCTACGGGGAAGCGATCATTGGAGCGGCGCACAATCGCGTAATGGCGCTAAAGGATCCGACGGCCCATGCCGAGATACTGGCGATTACCCAAGCGGCAAGGAAAATAAGTGATTGGCGGCTCAACGGCGCGAAACTTTACGTGACGAAGGAACCTTGTCCGATGTGTTCTGGAGCGGTGATAATGGCGCGCATCGGCGAAGTAATTTACGGATTCAGGGATCCGAAGATGGGGTGTTTAGGTGGGGCGATTTCGCTGCGAGATCTTCCGGAGGTCAACCATCGGCCGACGATAAAGGGAGACGTCCTGCGGGAGGCGTGCTACGGCCTCATGCGCCACTTTTTCGAGACGAAGCGGAAAGATTCATGAAAATTTTCTAATACTTTCACGAGTCAATAATCTTGCTTTTTTAGATCAATAAAGTGGCAAAAAATAAGTTAATAAAACGGCAAAACTATAAAAATTTTACCGTTTATCTTTAAATAATTCTTCAAATAATTTATCTTTTTTTCAAACAAAAAATGGTGAGATTTCGCTGTCCGACAATATCCCACCGTCTAGTCCTTTTCTCCATAAACAGTGCACTACCGAATATTTTGAGTAATTTTCGTCAAAGTAGCTGCTATAGTAGCGACAATTCCTGGACTCGTAGCTGTTACCGCCGAAAATCCGGAGCTGGGGGTGATACTCTGACCAGCGAAAGATAGCTTTGGTGGCTCTAGAAGTAATCTCAACCTTTCTTCTTTAGTTAAAGATGGCGCCATTGGCTCTAGATGCAATGAAGTTGTTCCATCCAATGAGGTTTCTCCATGCAATCTTCCCTGCGAACTTCTTTCTCTCTTAAAAGCTTTTTTTCTTTCTCTCCATTCTTTCCATTGAGCTTTCCTCGCCAGCGCTTCCTCTTCCCATTGATCTCTCCATTCTTCCCATTCGGCTTTCCCCGCCAGCGCTTTCTTTACCAAAGCTTCCATTTCTTCCCATGGATCTTCCATTGCCAGCGCTTCCTCTTCCCATTGGGCTTCCCTCGCCTCCAAAGCTTCCCTCGCCAGCCTTTCCTCTGCCAAAGCTTTTCTTGCCAGCGCTTCCTCTTTCCATTGAGCTTCCCTCGCCAGCCTTTCCTCTACCAAAGCTTTCCTTTCCTTCAAAGCTTCTATTTCTTTCCATTGGGCTTTCCTCGCCTCCAAATCTTCCATCTCTACCAATTGGGCTTCCATCTCTGCTAATTGGGCTTCCCTTGCCTCCAAAGCTTCCTTCTCTGCCAATTGAGCTTGCCTTACCTCCTCTTTCCTCTTAGCTTTCCTTTCTGCCGCGCACTGCGCCACCCTTTCTGCCTCCTCGATCGTTTCCGCTGTCCACCGAGATTTACCATCTTCCCCTCGTAGCCCTCTCTTTAACGCTAAAATTGACCTTACTCTAGGTGGTAAATCGTCAGCTTCAAAGAATTCTGTTCCCTTTTCAAGCTCCAATTTTGCCCAATTCTGATCAGCTTCTATGCGCTTAGCTCTCATTTCTGTCGCACGCTGCATTTTTGTTCTTGCTTCCTCGATATCTTCCGCTGTCCACCGATATCTACCATCTTGCCCTTTTACTGGCCCTCTTATCCCTCCTTCTCGACTTAAAAATACCCTTAATCCAATTGGTAACTCTTCGGCCGTAAATAATTTAGGTTCTTCAGCCTCACTGGCGAAAGTATTGAGACAAGACACCGAAATAACCAGGGCCGATAATAGGCCTCCTTTCCACTTTAATGCTACTGTTTTCATGATGGTTTTTAGTATAATGTAAAATGGAAAATTGCAAACTTTTTTAACAAAAAACGGCAAAACTATAAAAATTTTACCGCTCATTTTCGTGTAATTTATTTTTTTTTACCAGCTGCCCGATGAAGACGAATCTTCCGCGTCTTCTGAAGCATCGTCACCGACCTGCACAGCTGTGCGTTTAAAGGAATGCTGCGGTGGAACATTTAGTGGAGTACTCCCCTCTCCTCCAGCTTTATTCATGGTCCAACCACCTCTCCCAATAGTTCTAACGAAGGGATTTCTCGGCTGCAAAGGACGTTCTTTTTGCCAAAGCCTGTCACCTTCGTCCATTCTTTCTAATATAGCCCTTTCTCTTGCCACTCGCTGTTTATTTTCTTCATCCCCATTTTCTCCTCGCCAAATATGCCCATCTCCCATATTAATCATTATTTGCTTAGGCTTAGAACTCTTCCCTGGCAACGACCTCTTTCCTGACGGCGGCGGAATATAATGAAGTTCTCTATCGGGTAATTTCGGTTTCCATTCCTTCGTGGTTTGTCCCCACTTGGTCTCTATTTCATTTCTTTTCTCTCCATATACTGAACTTTCATCCTCGCTGGCAAAAGTATTGAGACAAAATGCCGAAATAACCAGGGCCGATAATAGGCCCCCCTTCCTTTTTAATGTTATCATTTTCATGATGGTTTTGTAATGTAATATTAAAATGGGAAATTGCAAATATTTTTTTTAAAATTATGAAACTTTTTTCAAAAAAAACAAATTTTACGTAAAAGAATAGAGAAAATATTTTTTACTCATTATACCATTCAGAGTTCATCTCCATCCCACTCGATTTCTTCTCCCTCTATCGCCCTTTCTACGGCCGCTTGGAATGCCGCGTTTACCGCAAAAAAATTGCCACCATTCCCCTGCTCATGCCCGTTCTCTCGGAGCCAATTTTCCACTCCGGTTCGCACAGCCACCGGATCATAACCCGCATGCAACGCTTCGAATCCCCATCGATAAATGCCGGCGATGGCCGCTAACACACCGTAACTACGCCGCCCATCTTCTAATAATCGTTCGTTGTTATAGAAAAAATTAAAGGCCATTTCGGCTTCTTGCAATCGCTTTACGCACTCATCCAAGGTGCAACTTAGCCATATTTCCACGCTTCTTTTTTGTATTTCCGCGGCTGGAAGGAGTGTTTCCAGCGAAGGACGATTGGTAAAATTCCATGGGTCGCCGGGGTTTAAATTGCCCATTGCCCGCTGAAAAAGCATAGCATAGGGATGTCCTTTTCTTATATCCGATATTTGCATTCTTGCTTTGCAATCGTCGCTCAATCGTCGCTGTGATTCACTAATATTTTCTTTGGAGATACGTTTAGATTTTTTGGATTTTGAGGAAGATGCGAGGCAACCTGGGCTAAATGTTACCTGTTTTTTACGTTTAATCGGAATTTTCGCTTCGACTTTTTCGGCCGAATCTGCTACTTCGGCCGGATCTACTACTTCGGCCGGATCTACTACTTCGGCCGGATCTACTACTTCGGCCGGATCTACTACTGCTGATGCGCAACCCGGATCAAATGTTTCAGGTTCGGCCGGAACTTCCGCTTCGACTTTTTCGACCGAATCCTTTACTGCTGATGCGCAACCCGGATCAAATGTTTCAGGTTCGGCCGGAACT
>JAISBJ010000074.1 GCA_031266235.1 Puniceicoccales bacterium
CCGCCGTGGATGAGGTAGGCGCGGTCGACGATCGCCAGGGTTTCGCGGACGCTGTGATCCGTAATCAGAACGCCAATCCCCCTCCCTTTGAGGTGCGCAATGATGGCTTGGATGTCGGCGACGCTGATGGGGTCGACGCCGCTGAACGGTTCGTCGAGAAGTAAAAATTGGGGGTTCAGGAGCAGTGTGCGGGCGATTTCCAGGCGCCGCCGCTCCCCGCCGCTGAGCGTGTACGCCTTCTGTTCCGCCAAATGCCGGATGCCGAGTTCTTCGAGTAGGGCGAGGATCGTGGGCGTGATGTCTGCGGGGCCGATGGGGAGGTTTTCGGCGATGATTTTCAGGTTATCGAAGGCCGATAATTTGCGAAAAATGGACGTTTCCTGGGGGAGGTAGCCGATGCCGAGTCGGGCGCGCCGGTGCATGGGCAGCCGCGTGATATCCCGCTGATCGAGGACCACTTGACCGGAATTGGGTGCAACGAGGCCGACGAGCATGTGAAACGTCGTCGTTTTACCGGCGCCATTGGGTCCCAAAATGCCGACGATTTCCCCCGAAGAGACGCCCAGCGTGACGCGGTCGACGGCGTTGCGCTCGCCGTAAAGTTTGCAGAGCGCGTGGGCTGACAGCGTGTGACTCATGGGGCTCGCGGATTACTTTTGCGTTGCGGGATTTTTGTCAAGCACAATTTTTACTACTTCGGAGAATCGCCCTTATTTTCGGTGGAAAAATTTGTACTTTTGGGTGTGATGTCTGGCGACATTTCCGTTGATTTATTTGGAAGATCGTCCTTACTTTCGGCGGAAATGTTTGCACTTTTGGATGTGATGTCTGGCGACATTTCCGTCGGTTTATTTTGAGAATCGCCCTTATTTTCGGTGGGTTGGGAAAGATTGACGCTGACCGGATTTTGCGCTTCGCCGCTCGAAATGACGACGCTTTTTGTCCCGTAATTGATGCGGATTTCGTCCCCGGAAACGGCCCCCATCGTGTCTCTGGCGGTGGCTTTCCCCAAGAGAGTAATCGTCTTGTCCACAGGCGTGATTTCGGCGCGATCGGCGGAACAGGAGCGCTCGCCGAAATTCAGATAGATCGGGCCCGTGGCGGAAATTTTCTCGATCGAGTCCAGCCCAGAAGCTAGGTCGACGGACGTGCCGGAGGTGGTAATTCTGGCGGCTGCGCACTCCGCGGAAAATTCGGGTGAAGTTAATTTTACATTTCCTTCAAAAAAAAAATCCGTTTGATCGCCTTGGAGCGCGACTTCGAGTTGATCGCTGGTGATGGAAGTCCCCGGCACGGTGCCCGCGGAAATCGGCGGTAAAAGCGCGATGGGGAATAATAATAGGCGCCATTTATTCGCTTTGCGGTTTATTGTTTTCGAAAAAGACATGAACATTTTTTTTAAGAGTAAAATTTTTACAATTTTCGGAGGCTTCCCAATCCTCTCCGGTGACGCGGAATTGGTCGTGGAAGATGGCGATGGAACCGCCGCCGGACGCGCTATTTTGCTGGGTATTTATGGTGGCTCGGTCGCTGCTAACGGAGCAATTGGGCGTGCTTTGATTGTGGGGGAGAATTTGAATGGAAATGTTGGAGACGTCGAGCATTTTTTCGTCGGAGAGGTCCGCTTTTTGGCCGAAAATATTGCAAATTTTTTTACCGCTCCCGTCGAACAAGGGCAGAGAGAAATTATAAAGATTGCTGCCGAAGCCCGCTGCCGGCCGAAGTAAAATCCCCACTATCATTACCCATTTGCGCATGCCGAAAATACGAAAAGAGCATGAAAATTTTTTTCAAGATAAAAAAAAGACTTGACATAAAAATATTGCAAATTTTTTTACCACTCCCGTCGAACAAGGGCAGAGAGAAATTATAAAGATTACCGCCAGAGCCCGCTGCCGGCCGAAGTAAAACCCCCACTATCATTACCCATTTGCGCAGGCCAGAGATACAAAAGGGGCATGAAAAATTTTTTCAAGATAAAAAAAAGACTTGACATAAAAAAAAATGTAGTCTAAGAATAACGCCATTAACCCCGAGTAGCGATATGAAGATCAAAATAATTTCAGACGAGGAATGGGATGCGCTTTACGTCAAACCGTTCATTTTTATAGGTTTCCACTGTTGTAACATGGGGATGATTGTGGTTGTCATTGGCGACGAAAGTGTTTGGGAGTGCCGTGTGATGGAGGATTCCCATGCGGCGCGCCAGGCGGCGTTTGCGGCGATCAACAGGCACTATTGCGACGCTCCCCTCGCCGTTTTTAGTAAAAAAACTGAGAATTATTTGGTTGAAATTTTGACGCATAAATCGGCGCCGAAGGAGTCGCTGAAGCTGATGTTGAAGGGGCCGGCCGCGAAAGTCAGGAAGTGGGAGAAGGAATTGACGAATTTTTTAAAAAATAAAAGCGCGAAAGTCTCCGCCGACAACCCCATACAACTGCCGCTGCTGTGGAATTAATTATAAAATTAATTATAAAATTGATTAAAATAATTTAATTTTTAACATACCTTGCGATGGAAGGCGTCGAGGTATTGGGAGCGATGTGGCTTGATAGCGGGTCTGGATTGTTATTTTTTGGTAAAAACATAGCGGCCGGCTGTTTGGGACAAAATTTTGGGCATTTATTTTTGAATGGCGAGGCCCAGGACATTCAATTTTCGTTTGCGGAGCCCATGGAAATCGCAGCGACAAATGGTTATTTCGAGGACGACGGGGAGATTATTTTTTTGCTTAGTGACGAAAAAAATGAGAGTGGCGGCGATGATTTTTATTTGGCGGGAGATTTAAATCAGTGGCTGTCGAGCGGGCTGGACCCGAGGTGGAAATTGGAGCCGAAAGTCGTCCAAAAGCGCCGCCGTTTGGCGTGCAGTATTGTAAAAAATGAGTTACCAAAATGTTTTCAATTTAAATTTGTTTCACAAAAATGGGAGTGGCAGCCGCTGCCGCGATTCCATTGCAACGGCGTCTCTACCGGTTCCGGCTTCGAAAATTTTGAGTATTCTGCTGAGAAAACCGGTCGGCATGTGATTAAATTTTCTTCCAAAGGCGGTCGCTTTTGCTTGGGGGATTCGGCGCAATTTTTACACGATGGCCGCCGCATCGATATCGATGATCGTTACTTACTTTTTTCACTTTTTTTTGACGGAAAATTGGGCGCTTGGGTGGATCATTCTGGGACGCATTTCGCCCTGTTTGCCCCGCGGATTCTGGCGGCGGAAATCCTCTGGAAACGCGATCTGGCCGGCGAATACCAGAGGCAACCCATGACCTCGAAAGCTAGCGGTGTCTGGGAAACGTCTCTTGGTGGAGATTTTACAAATTATTATTATTTATTTAACATTCAAAGGCGCGAAAAAGATACCATCATTTCCCAAAACATCGCCGACCCCTACGCCAAGGCCCTGGTCAGTAAAAATGGCCCCGGAATTATTGCCCAAATCGCCGCCGTTATTCGCCATTTTCGCGCTCCACCAAAGGAAAATTTGATCCTCTGCGAAGGCCATGTGCGCGACCTGATCGCCGACGTTCCTACCCTTTCGCCGGAGGAAAAATTGGGTTTTAGCGGCCTCGAAAAATTTCTGGAGAGCGGGTATTTCCGCGATTTGGGCGTCAATGCCGTCGAATTGCAGCCCGTCCAGGAGTTCGACAATGACGGGCGCGAGGATTATCACTGGGGCTACATGCCCGTCAACTATTTTTCGCCCGCCAGCGCCTACGGCAGTAACCCCGAAAAAGCGGCTCAAATAAAGGAATTTCGCGCATTGGTGGAGGCCTTCCACCGGCAAAATATCGCGGTCATTCTGGACGTCGTTTACAACCACATCGGCGAACCAAACCCCCTCTATGCCATCGACCCGTCCTACTATTTCCGCACCAATGGCGACGGTTTTTTACTAAATTTTAGCGGCTGCGGCAACGATTTATGCACCGAAAATCCCATGGTCCGGCGGCTGATCGCCGATAGTCTGGAGCACTTTGTGCGCTGCTACGACGTCGATGGCTTCCGCTTCGATTTGGCGGAACTCGTCGGCCTCGACCTCCTGGACGAAATCGGCGAACGCCTGCGGAACATTAAACCCTCCATTATTGTGATCGCCGAACCCTGGAGCTTCCGCCGCTACGTGGGCCACGACCTCAAAAAAACCAATTTGCTGGGCTGGAATGACGAATTTCGCGAGTTCGTTCGGGAGTACGTTTGCGGGCGCGGTAACGGCGAGGGCCTGCGGTATTTTATGGAGGGCTCGTTGAAATTTCGGTCAAAATTTCCTGCGCAAAGTGTAAATTATTTATATTCCCACGACGATTTGTGCTGGATTGATCGGCTGACGACGAATGGCAATTGCGACGGATTTATGCCGACGTTTACGGATATTCGGCGGACGCACATGGCCCTCGCCATTTTGCTGCTATCGCTCGGCGTCCCCATGTTGGGCGCGGGCTCGGAGCTGCTGCACTCCAAGCGGGGAGTCGCGAATACTTACCGGCGCGGGGATTTGAATGCGCTGTCCTACGGGCGCCAGCGGGAGTATTTTTTGACCTACAGGTACGTGCAGCGGCTGATTCAATTGCGAAAAAATTCGCGATTATTTTGTTTAGAGCGCCGGCCGTCGGAGGAGTACATCCGGATTTTCCCGGCCGAAGGACAGCATTCGGCGCTAGCGGTACTGTTTAACGCGACCGGTGAGCGCGGCCCCGAACGGATTCTTTTCGCCGCAAATCCCCATTTCGACTGGGCGCATTTTGATGTAAATAATTTGGTAAAAAATGATTTTAAGCAAATTGCCGACACACTGTCGTTTTCTGGGGAGAATCGCGCGACCTACGATTGGGGCGACTGCGGCCTGGCTTTACCGCCTTTGAGCTGTGGCATTTGGGCAAATTGCAGCAAAAATTACAAATAATTTACTTTTTTATTTTACGCGCTCATTTTTTCGTCGATTTTTCTTGACATGCATAAAAAATCTTCCAAAGCTGGAGGCATAAGGGTGTGGAGAATGCCACGCCGACAGATATTAATCCTAGGATTTTTTGTTTTTTTTGTCAAGGCTAAATTTCACGAATTATGGAGAATATTTCCAATCGACGAGTTTCAGGAGGATAAAATTCTCATTATTCCAAGTATCGTAGCCGACGGTGACGAGGATATCGACGCTGCGATTTTGTTCGGGGATGCGGGAAGCCATTTCCCAGGCGATTCCGGTCAGCCAGGGCATATTATGGCGGGCGACCCAGAA
>JAISBJ010000043.1 GCA_031266235.1 Puniceicoccales bacterium
TCTAGCCAATCCGCCTCCATTTTTCAGACTACCAAAACAAAGTTGTTAGGACGAGGATGCCGCAACATGTCGTAAATAATCCAAAGAGACCCGGTCGCGTCGGATGTGCGAATAGGAAATCGACGAAATCACGCCCCTTATACGGCCAGCCGCCAAAAATCATCCCCGCAATAATCATGGCGTAAACGAAGGTAACCAAAATTAGCCGCGATGCATAGGGCTCCAAATACGCCGCCTTGAGTAGCTCATTGGCGCTCAGAAGTGCTAAAATCGCCAGGCCCCGTACCGATAAAAAATCGCGAATTTTTACCAGCGAAACTAAAATAATTGTCGAAAAGAAAATAAAAAGTAAATACTTATAGGTCCCAAAATCCGATTCACCAAGCGTCAAAATATGGCATAAAAACCAAATTCCAGCTACTAAAAACGTCATCGTATGCGCGATCTCAGAACGAAGAAATCGTCGTAAAACGTATTCACAATACTTCGTGCGAAAAACGAACGAACTGCCACAAAATACCAGAACAAGGCCAACTAAAATTTCTGCAAGCTTCAAGCTCATACCCGATTGTTCCTACAAAATGTTGCGATAAAGTCAAAACTTTCATTGGAAGAATACGCGTCTAAATTGATGGAATAGTCGATGGGAATCTGCCGCCGAAACCACGTCCGCTGCTTTTTGGCTAGCCGACGGGTCGCCCCAACGATCGACTCTTTTAGCTCCTCTTCCGGCATTTTCTCAGCGCTATCGAGATAGGCCCTCACCTCGCGGTAACCGATCGCCCGAGCCAGCGGCGGACATAACGCGCCGAGCGACTGTACCTCCTCGCGCAATCCATTCCGAAACATATCCTCCACGCGAGCCCGAATTCTGCCGTCCAACGACTCCGGATGGCGCTCCAAAAGAATAACTTTTCGATGAAAACTATGGAAAGGATCGCCGTTTTGCAAAAATTTTTGCTTCAATGTACGCTGCGCCCAACCGGTCACCCGCTGCTTTGCCAAAATATTGATTAGGCGACGCGGATTATGCCAATCGGAAGCGTTCAAATCGACGGGGCCATAGCCCTCCACCGCCCGCTGTAATGCCGCTAACCCAAATTGTTCATGGAATAATCGCACCTCCGCGCGCACCGGCTCGGGCACCGGGATATCGTCGATGACTTTTACAAAAAAAGACTTCAAATAAAACCCCGCACCGCCGACGATGAGCAGCGCCTTATTTTTTTTATGCACCCGCTCGACGATCGACCGGGCATACTCCCCATATTGCCCCACATCAAACGTTTCACTCGGATCGCATAAATCTAAGCCGTAATGCGCGATACCGGCCATTTCTTCGGATTTTATTTTCGCCGAACTGATATCGGCGCCGCGATAGACCTGTACCGCATCGCAGGATAAAATTTCGGCATCGAGAAAGCGCGCCAACTCCAGTGATAAAGCCGTCTTGCCCACCGCCGTACAACCCGTCAAAAACCATAGCTCGCCCGCCATTACCATTGCGCTAAATCGATCAAAAAACCCGGCTGAAAACGCCCCTCCCGACTGGAGTGATTCTTGATTTTACATGAAAATTGTACATTCCAAACACCGCTCCAACGCGTCTGGTAGCCGATCTCCATCGCCAAAAGCTTACCATTTTTTCCATCGACCTGCGCCTGGAAATCCAACTGCGAAATCGCGTTGAAGTGGAAGCAAAAATTAATAGCAAATTGGGTAGCGCGATGCCTTAAAAACTTCGTCCGGAAACCGATTTCCCATAGATCGCCACTCAAAAAATTGACCTCGGCATTGGTCTCTTCCAAGGAAAAATGCTCCCAATTTAGACGGGAGTAAAGGCGCAAATTCAGCCAGTGGCGGGGATTTAGCTCAGATAATAGGTAAAAATCGGAGAGCATCCTTTCCCGCTCGCCGTTACCATCGGGATGCCGCTCAAAACGCAGGTCCTGGTAACAATCGAAGGCGGCAACCTTACGGATCTTTCCCTTCTCTCCCTTCGCAAAAAAATCATTTTCTAATCCCAATCGCAAAACATTTTGTCCATCCAAATCGTCCACATTGCGCATTTCCGCTAAGTCGAGCGTCGATAAAAAATTATTTTCCTTTTTCCCATCAATTACCCGATGTGGCGGCCATTTTCCGAGGCGCGTTAGGTAACGATATTTCAGAATAGGCCGCAAGGTGTGCTTCCATTCCTTCGCCTTTAGCCAGGGAACCGGCGTGGGATAGAACCCGTAAAAATTCGCGCTCCAGTCAAACCCTAATTCTCCTAAAAAACGATCGCACTCCCCGCTATAATGTGTCCATTTCCCGCCCACCAATGGCGTAAAATTGATGCCGCTAGCCAATTCCATCGGCCAATTGATCCCCAAATAAGTCTCGACCCGAGTCTGCTCGATCGCCTCCCATTCCCCCGGATTCGCTAGAGCCTGCGAAAATTTCTGCCGCGCGAAGTCGACGTAGCCAAAATAGTAGAGCCCCGAATCGAAAATTTCATGCGGAAATCGCTCCCAGCGCAGGGAGGGCACCTGCTGCGGAAAATTTTGATAGCGATTCGTTTTCACCCGCGTAAATAGGGTCAATAAATCGCTCTCGCCGCGGTAATCCAGCTCCCCAAA
>JAISBJ010000049.1 GCA_031266235.1 Puniceicoccales bacterium
AAACAAGATCAAGAAAGAATAAAAGAACTTAAAGAAAATATAGCTTTGCTCGATCCAGAGACTCCTTCCGAAGCTCTTCCCGAAATTCCAGCTCCACCTGATTTTCCCAATCCTCAGGTTCCAGCTCCCAATCCTTAAACTCAAGCTTCTTCTTGATTTTTTTACAAAAAATTTCTATTCCACTTTCCAGCTGACGACGTCGAGGGACTTGTTGCCATCCCCGATGGTAAAAATAGCGACTTTCTCCCGCAGGCCACTGTCCGGCACTTTTTCTTTGATCGTTGGGTAGGCATTGAAGACGCTTTGGGGGATGAGGACATCGCCATCGGTGGCGGCGTCACTTTCCACGACCAGTTTGATATCGGTGTTATTGAAGCGATCGGCGAGGCGCGCGCGATTGCAAGTCCCGTCGCTATTTTTCTGGAAGTCGTCGTCAGAGAACTCGAGGAACGGAATGCCGTTGGGGTTGAGGTATTCGCTACTCGTTTCGAGGGGAGATAGGCCGTCGATTTCTTTGGCGGAGAGCGCGCGGATCAGGTTCGCGGATTTTTCTGCGTCCAGGGAGATAATGGTTTCTAGGGCTAACGGCGTGTCTTGGCCGACGATTTTTGGGAAACATCCGTACTCGCGGTAGTAGGCATTGAGCGCGAAAACGTAGCGGTTGAACTGAATTTTCGACTGGTTCATGTACATCGAACGCTTGACTTTTCCGAAGGCCGGCAGGATAATCGAAGCGAGGACGGCGATGGCGGCTATGACCACCATGAGTTCTAAGGTCGTGAATGCATATTTTTTACTTTTTTTCATAAATTTCTCCATTAAATTTACAAAAATCCTCCGTTGGTGATGACGATATCGCCGCCGCGGCTATCGCTCACGCATCCCCGTTGGTCGATCGCGGTGCTTTTGGAGATATTGCGGTTGCGTTGGGGGTTTTGCTGGCCTTTGGGGCCCTTCGAGAGGAGGACGTAGGAGGGGTTGTCCCAGCTATCGCCGCCGTCGCGCAGCTTGTAGTAGTAGACGTAATCGCTGGAAAACGGGTCGACGAATTGGCCGCCGATTTCTTTGATGGTGGTGGTGGCGAGGTCTTGGGCTTTGGGGCCGTCGATGGGGTTACCGTCGGGGTCGATGGTTCCGTGGAGGGCGGCGCAGAGGATGGTGCCCTGGCGGTCGTCGTGGGCTGCGATTTTGGGGTAATCGCCGTGCAACGCGCGGTATTCCTCGAGCATTCTAGCCAACTGAGTTAATTCGGAGCGGGTGAGGATTTGTTTTTCGCGTTCCTGGAGGGTGCCGTAAATTTTGAATATACCGGCCATGGCGACCAGGAAAATCGCTGCGGTACACACCATTTCGACGGCCGTAAAACCGAGATTGCTACACCGTGGCGGTGGTAAATTTTTTAAAAATTGTTTACATAGTTTTACGGAGAAATCCATAGCATGGGGTTAGGATGAGAAATTTTTGGGGAAAATCAAGGCTAGAAAACTTTATTGAGCGCCAGGCCGATGGCCGAACTTTTACAATTTTTTCCATAGCGGCCGAAAAAATTGAGGTCGACGGAGCAGGATTGCGAGTAATTGAAGCGGAAGCCAGCGGTAATGAGGAACTTCGTTTTATCGAATACAACAAACGTTTCCTTTTGCGCACTCAATATATTCTCCGGGGGGCGATCCGTGTGGCTCGTAGACCATTGTTTACAGAAGTTGCGTTCGGCGCCGAGGAATAGGTGGGCGCGGAATTGCTCATTATTTTTCTCGCATTTTAGGCCGATGGAGCCGTCGAAGGAATTCAATTTCAAATGAAAACGCTCCTCTTCTATAAAACGAGATGCTAGCGCAGAGGAACCTGGATGGTCATGGCTGTAATATCTTTTATTGTCAATTTTTTGTCTAAAACTCCCGGTGCTGAGGGTGGCATTGGGACCGATTTTCCAATCGTTGCCTTCGAAAAAACTGCGGTAAATGTTGATTTTACTGTGGAACGCCAGAACGTCGTGTAGGAATCTGTATTCTTTGTAATCGGTCTTGGTGGCGCCGGAAGGATCGGTAATTTCTCTATTGTACAAGCCAAAATACTCCCTGTCCTTTGGCTTAGAAATGCCGATGGACGATACGGTGGAAACGTCGAAACCCCAAATGTTAAAATTCCCATAATATCCGCCGTACCATGTGCGTAAATCATCTGTCAAAACCGATTTTTTTGCATTATTCTGGCCATCTATGCCATCCTGGATTTTCCCGTACGCCAAATCGCAGTGATTCCCCGTAAATCCGCTGAAAAATCCCATGTAGGCGGTGCGTTTGAAGATGAAATGTTCGTAGGCGAAATCGAATCCGATGAGTCCGTTGCCTCCGTTGGAATCATAAAGCGCTGCGCTTTGGTGGGAAAAATTGAGTGCGCCCCAGACGTCGAAAAAATGCGCCTCCTTTTTGGCGGATATCTCCTTCAGCGCCGTAGCGTGCTCTATGATCGTGCCGTTGATGGCGTGAAAGTTGTCTCCTAACATGATAGCGACGGCGGTCGGCGACAGTGCGGTGAAGTTTTCCTCAGGTTCGGCTGCGGCGGTCGCATATGCCCGAGAACCCGAGTAGTTGACTCCCGCAGCAACCCATAAAACCCATAACATCCTCCGTAATCCGATACGCCTAGAAACGCGTCTCATCCTGTCCATGCCACATAATAAAATGTTGAATATTGAGTAAAAGTCAAGGCTAAAATGTTTTTTTGTGGGAAATATTTTTGCAAACATCTTTTTGTTGAACGTTTGAAAAAAGTTTTGCATGGCGGCGAAATAATGTTACACATCAGTGGCGGCCGTGAGTGCGACGCTGACAGTTCATCATCTATCCATGGCCTACGGCGATTATACGGTTATGCGCGACCTCGATTTCACGATTGGTGCGGGCGAAATTTTTTTGATTATCGGCGGCAGTGGTTGCGGGAAAAGCACGCTGCTGAAGCACCTCATTGGCATTGAGAAGGTGGCCGACGGGACGATTTTTTACGGCGAAGAGGACATCAATGGGGTGATAAATTCGGGACATGTGGCGCGGAAATTCGGGGTTCTCTACCAGAGCAGCGCCCTTTGGAGCGACCTCACCATCGCCGAAAATGTCGCTCTGCCGCTGAGTTATTACACCGCTTTGTCGCCGAAAGAAATGGCGGATCTCGTATCGTTTAGGCTTTCGCTGGTTGGTTTAGGTGGTTTTGAAGCGCTCTATCCATTTGAACTTTCCGGGGGGATGAAGAAGCGGGCGGGATTAGCGCGGGCGATGATTTTGGATCCGGAATTTTTATTTTTCGACGAGCCTTCCGCGGGGTTGGATCCTCTGACGTCGAAGCGCCTGGACGACCTTATTTTGGAAATCCGCGACTGTTTTGGGACGACGGTGGTGATTGTTACCCACGAATTGGCGAGCATATTTGCCGTCGGAGACCGCGCCATTTTCCTCGACGCGCAGAGCAAGACGGCCCTCGACATGGGTGCGCCGGAGTGGCTATTGGAGCATGGCACGGAGCCGGTGCGCCGATTTTTATCCCGGGGGGCTGGCGATGTCTAGGAAGGTTAGTCCGTTTGCGATTGGTGTGTTTGTAATGGGGGCGCTTGTTATTTTCCTGGGCGCGTTTCTCGTGCTATTTCGCGGGAATTTCTCCAGCAACGGGATGACTTTTGTACTTTATTTTAACAGTTCGCTCAACGGCCTCGACGTCGGTTCGCCGGTGAAATTTAAGGGCGTGCGCGTCGGGAGTGTGCGGAAGATCGAGGTCGCCTACGATGCGGAGAGCAGTTCGGTTTTGACGCCCGTTATCGTGGAGATCGACGCGACGATTTTTTCGCCTTCGGCGCAGACTCTATCGAAGGTGGATCGCGGGAAATTTTACCAGAGTCAGATGATGAGCGGGCTTGCGGCGAAATTGTCGATGGAGAGTTTTGTGACGGGGAAGTTGTTCGTCGAGCTCGATTACTACCGCCCCAATAAACTCCGCTTTTATGTAAAAAATAAAACAAGTCTTTCGCAAATCCCGACCGTCGCTTCGGAGATCGAGAAATTTATTTCCGGCGCCGACAATATCATCAGGCAGTTCAGCAAAGTGGATTTGAAGACGATTTCGCGGCGCTTGGTCTCGATTTTATCGAACGTCGACGAGCAGCTCCAGGGGTCGAATCTCAAGGAATTGATTCACAATATTTCGAATGCGTCGATGAGCGTTCAGAATTTTTTTACTTCGGATAAGATGCGGGGGCTGATCGAGCGTTTTTCCACGGCGATGGGCGACGTGCAGGCGTTTTTAGGGGCGCTCGCGCCGATCGTGGAGCGTTTCGAGGGCAGCATTGGTGTGACGGCGAAGGATATCAGCCGGGCTTCGCAGAAATTTAGCGATACTTGCGAGCACGTTTCCGGGTTGATCGGCCCGCATTCGGACTTTCGGGAGAGCGCGAAGGAATGTTTGCAGCAGGCGACAAAGGCGCTCCGTTTGTTGCGCTGTTTTCTGGATTTGCTCAATCGCACCCCCAACGCCCTTTTCGCTGGAATTAATTATGAGGAGAATTGAAAAATTTTTACCGGTCGACGGCCTTTTATTGATATTTTTTTTACTATGTTCGGGCTGCACGCTTTTCAAATCGACGCCGGATCAGACGCGGCTCTTTGACATTGGATTTAGGCGGGAAAAACCGGTGGCGACTTCCATCGACCGCGCCAAGATTCGCATCCGCATGGGCCATTTCCCCGATTACCTCGATAGCCCGCAGATTATAACAAAAATTGGCCCCCACGAGTTGCGGAGCAATTCCCGCTACCGCTGGGCGACGTCCCTTTCGGAGAACATCCTGCACATCGTGCGGGGGAGCATCCAGCAAAGTTTCCCGAAGGCCCGCATCTACGCGTTCCCCAACGACACCGCGTGTAAAATCGACTACACGTTGCGGCTGGATATCGACGTGCTGGAGATCCACGAAGTGGCTCAGGAAGTGACTTTTTCCGGCATGTGGACTTTTTTAAACGCGAGTCACGAGTTGGTAAATTATTCACCTTTTGAATTCCGCGAGTCCTTTGGCGGGGCGGTCGATCGCTACGGTGAAATTGTGGCAAAAGTGGAGCAGGTGGTCCTGGATCTCGGCGGCGCGATTGCGAAACAGATGGACTTTCTCCTCCTCAAAAAAGATGAAATTGCCGATAAAATGTAAAAAAATGTTCGTTTTTGAATTCCACGAGCCCTTTGGCGGGGTGGCGTAAATCCACAAAAAACAGGCTTGCCCAATGGAAAAAAGTCGATATTTTCGACACGCAGTTATGGCGAAAGTTACGATATCAGATGTGCTCGGGCGGGAAATCATCGATTCCCGCGGGAATCCGACCGTTGAAGTGGATGTGGTCCTGTCCAATGGCGTCGTTGGGCGAGCGGCGGTGCCTTCCGGGGCGAGTACGGGGGAGCGGGAGGCGATCGAGTTGCGCGACGGGCGTGCGCAGTGCGAATTTGACAACGTCGACCCCAAAAAACGCTACGGCGGGCTCGGTGTTTTGGCGGCCGTGTACAACGTGCGGGAGCGGATTGCGCCGGCAATTATTGGTTTGGAAGCGTGCGATCAGGGGGGAATTGACGCGTTGATGTCAGCGCTCGATGGCACGGAAAATAAGGGAGAGTTGGGTGCCAATGCCATTTTAGCCGTTTCGCTGGCTACGGCGAAGGCCGCGGCCCATTGCCTCGGTATCCCCCTCTACCGCCACATCGGGGGCATTAACGGCCGAGTTTTGCCGGTGCCGATGATGAATGTGCTCAATGGCGGAGCCCATTCGGACGCCCCCGTCGACATCCAGGAATTCATGATTATCCCCCATCGTGCCGAGAATTTCCGCGAAGCCGTGCGCATGGGAGCGGAGACGTTCCACGCGTTGAAGGCGGTCCTCAAGGCGCGCCATCTGTCGACGGCGGTGGGCGATGAGGGGGGATTTGCACCGAATTTGGATTCCAACGAAGACGCCCTAGACGCCATAGTGGCCGCGATTCACCATGCGGGGTACGTGCCCGGAGAGGACATTTCCATTGGATTGGATGTGGCGGCGTCGGAATTTTTTGATCGGGAGGAGCACTTATATGTTTTCAAGAAGTCGGACCATTCGAAGCGCAGTGCGTCGGATATGATTGAGTGGTACCAGGCGTTGGTTGGGAAGTATCCGATACGATCTATCGAGGACGGGTTGGATCAGAACGATTGGGCTGGCTGGGATGAATTGACGGGCCATTTGGGTAGCGAGGTTCAGTTGGTTGGGGACGATTTATTTGTGACGAACCCGAAGTATTTGCGGCGTGGGATTGGAGAGGGCATTGCAAATGCGATTTTGGTTAAAGTGAATCAGATTGGATCGCTGACGGAGACGCTGGATTGCATTGAGCTGGCGAAGATTTCTGGCTATGGGAGTATTATTTCGCATCGTTCCGGGGAGACGGAGGACACGACGATTGCGGACATTGCGGTTGGGACGAATGCGGGGCAGATCAAGGCGGGGTCGATGAGTCGGACGGATCGCGTTTGCAAGTACAATCGCCTGATGCGCATCGAAGAGGAATTGGGCGAGCAGGCGATTTTCGCGGGCAATAGGGCGGAAATTTGATATTTTTTTTTAAAATTTTTAGCGCCATCGATTGAAAAAAAAATTGCAATATTTTTCTTGACAAAGGAATTTTTCTGTGAAATTTTTCCGTTGAAAGGAGTAAAAAGGCGATGAAGGTCGGAAATATATGCGTAAGTTGCGGATTTTGATTGGCTACGAATTGCAGCAGTATTTTTTTTTACCATTTTTTTATGGAATTTGCAGTTTATTTTTATTTCTACTGGGGGCGATATTTTTCGTTGCACTGATTGTTTACGCCGATTTTCGCCAGGACGAGCCGCTGCCGCTGCAGTTATTTAAGGCGCTGGGGCTGCCGTTGCTGGTCATTGTGCCCGTTCTGACGACGCGGGCGATTGCGTCGGAGAAGGTGGATCGGTGCTTTGATTCGCTGCTGCTTTTGCCGGTGGGCGACATTTCGATTGTGTTGGCGAAATTTTTCGTCATCCATTTGATTTACGCCGGTTTGTGGGCCGCTGTGGCTTTTTTCCCCGAAATCGCTCAGCAAATCGTCCCTTCGCTGGCGGAATTCCGTGATTTTACAGGTTTTCGTGGGCGTTTTGGCGGGTGGTGTTTCGTAAATTTGGTTGGCGGAGCGGCGATCGCGTTCGGGCTGTTGGCCAGTGCCCGGGCTAAAACGCCGGCCACGTCGATGGCGATGAGCGTGGTCGGGATTTTTTTATTTCTGGTTTCCGGGGAATTTTTCAAGCACCTTTTGGGCGTATTTCCGGGGCAATTTAAAAATTTTTCATCATTTTATGACAATTGGAGCGTATTTTTCCAGGCGGAAGATTTTTGTCGGGGAATTTTTGACACGCGAGTCATCGTCGCCTACATTAGTTTGACCGCTGCGCTATTATACATAACGGCGATTACGTTGCGGGAAAATTGAGCGCGCTGAAACATTTTTTTAGATGTATTTTTACAAATCAGGGCGCCGGAGCGGAGAAATTTTTTTATGATTGTTTTTTTTGTTGCATTGGGAAAAAATCTTCGCATACCCCCTTCTACGAGCGCAAAGCGCGATGCGGATAGGGTTTTTTGAGAAGCTCGGCGTGGATCAATTTTTGTTTTTGGAGCAATCGCAGCGGTCGCGTGCTTTGTTATTTTTGTAAATTTAATCACGAAAAATATGGATAATGAACCCCCAGAGGGCGCGGTATCAACGCCTCGGAAGCGCGTTTCGCGCAAAACAACTCAGACAGCTCCTCCCGAAGCGAATGCCCGGGAAAAAATCGGCGCCAGCGCCGATGCGACGGCGGAGGGCGCTTCGATTACCTGCGAGTACTCCGATTTGCTTTACGCTTCGCCCGTCGAAGATTGGACGCCGCGGGCAGCGGACGGGGCAGTTAACGGAGATTCTTGCGGCGCTGGCGATCCGAAAGCCGTTGCTTTTACCGGCGACGTGCCCCATTTCAAGGGGGAAAAATTCCCTCCGGATGCGGCCAACGCCAATTCGCGGCGGTATTCTGGACGCGGGCATGCGGGGGTCAACGGCAGCGAAGGAAATAATGTTGTGGAAAAATGCGGTGGCATGGACGGCTACGAATCCTCAGAGCGCCGAGATCGCCCGGAATCCCGCTGGAATAATGGCAATAATCGCAGAGGGCATGTGGGAGTCAATGGCATCGACGGAAATAATGTTGTGGAAAAATGCGGCGGCACGGATGGCTACGAATCTCCGGAGCGTCGAGATCGCCCGGAATCCCGCTGGAATAATGGCAATAATCGCCCCGGAAATCAGCGCAACGGCAATGGAAAATTTGGCGCCGGCGGCAGCGAAAACCATCGCATGGCACAACCCAATCATTCCCAAAATTTCCAGCGAAATGGCCAGCAAAATCGCCAAAATCGCCGACGGCCAGCCGCCACGATCCGCATCGGCGCGTTTTCGATCGGCTACCTGCGGGGCCTGGAATTTGTAAACCAGCGGACAAAATTAGAGGAATTTTACAATTCTTTAATAGATGACGACAAAATCCCCCTCCAACTCAACGAAATACTGGACAAGTCGGACGACGATCTGGCCGATTTTTTGAGCTCCGGCGACGGCGACGAAGCGGGTTCGCGGTCAAAAATGATCGACAATTGCATGGGAGCGGCGCTCGCCGAAAGGCGGCCCATCGCCGTGAAAGGCGTTTTGGAGTCCATGGAGGGCGGCGACGGCATCATCACGTACCCCTGCGACGGCTATAAAATTCGCGCCAAAAGTACCTTCGTCCCGCGCTGCCTCATCCAATCGTTCGGGCTCCGCCGCGGACAGACGTTGACCGCACTCGTCCACCCGCCCCTCGAACAGTCCAGCTGTCCGTTTGCGCTGAAAATTAGAGATGTTTTGGGGAAGTCGCCGGAGGAAGCCGCCAAATTCCCGCGCTTCAGGGACCTCGTGCCCTATTACCCAACCAAACGCATTTTTCTGGAACAGCGGGGGCTATCGCCGTCGGACGGGGCGTCGATGCGGGTAATCGATTTGCTTTCGCCCATCGGATTTGGGCAGCGGGGATTAATTGTGGCGCCGCCGAAGACTGGCAAAACGATGCTTTTGCAGGGAATCGCGAATGCGATCATTTGGAACCAGCCGGAGGCAAAATTGCTGGTATTGCTCATCGACGAGCGGCCGGAGGAGGTCACGGATTTTACGCGCCACGTAAAGGGGGCGGAGGTGATCAGTTCGACGTTCGACGAGTCTGCGGAGAGCCACATCCACGCCGCCGATATCGCCATCGAAAGCGCCCGCCGCTGGGTGGAAGCCGGGGAGCACGTGGTGATTTTACTCGATTCGATCACGCGTCTCGCGCGCGCCTACAATGCGGAGCAGCCGAATTCCGGGAAGGTGCTGTCGGGGGGGATTGAGGCCAATGCGCTGCAGTTGCCGAAGCGTTTTTTTGGATCGGCGCGCAACATCGAAGGCGGCGGGAGTTTGACGATCATAGCGACGGCGCTGGTTGAGACGGGGAGCCGGATGGACGACGTGATTTTTGAGGAATTCAAGGGGACGGGCAACATGGAGTTGCATCTCGACCGCGCCATTGCCGACAAGCGCATTTTTCCGGCGATCAATCTCGAGCGCAGTGGCACGCGGAAGGAGGAGTTGCTATATCACCCCGACGAGCTCGTAAAAATTTACAATTTGCGGCGGGTATTTCACGGGGTACCGACCGTAGATGCGATGGAAATGCTCATTGCTCGCTTAAAAAAATGTTCGACGAACGTAGAATTTTTAATGAATATTAACCGCTGATTGACAATTCGTGGGCGAGAAATTTGTGGCCGGCGGGCGGAGGATTGTTCATTGATTGTAAATTATATTTAATAAATTGTCAAAATCATGCCAAAATTGGAGCGGCAATTGCTCCGGTCGAGCGGTAATAGCGAGGCCATTTTTTTGGAGTAACGCGGCCACATTTTCGGAGCATTCCGGTAAAAATACCCGCAGAAGAGCACCCATTTGTTTGCGCCGTTGTGTAAAAAATTTTCGCATGAGCGCCCTCGTTTCCGGATGAAATATTTTCGGAGCGGGCAGGCGTTGCAGGTGGATGATGGCGGAATCGACCCCGGGAGCCGGCGAAAAACTGCTGCGGGAAACCGGGAAAATCGTTTCGCAGCGGTAGGTGGCGTGCAGGAAAATCGAAATGGCGGAGCACTTTTTTGAACCGGGTTGCGCCAAAAATCGCGAGGCCGTTTCCCTCTGGACCATGAGCGTCATGGAGGTGGGCAGCCGCGGCTGTTTGAGGACGGCGTCGATCCACGGAGTCGATATGTTGTAGGGCAAATTAGCGACAATTTTACAAGGCGCACCTTGAGAAAACCCGGCCAGCGGTTGGGCGACGGCGTCGCCGCGGATGATTCGGAAAGTGGGGATGTCGTCGAATGTTTTTTGGAGAAAAGCGCATAATAATGGGTCGTACTCGACGGCAAAAACGCAGCAATTTTTAGCGAGCATGGCGCGCGTCAACGTCCCCAATCCGGGGCCGATTTCGACGACGTTTTCGCCGGCCCGCAGCTGGGCGAGCTCCACTGATTTGAAAACGATATTTTTGTCAACAAGAAAATTTTGTCCCCATTTTTTTTGGGGTATTTTAGCCAGCGAATCCAGTAGGGCGCGGGTTTGTTTTGGGGACAGCGGCTCGAACAGCGGGTTTATGGCCATGGCGCGGGGATAATTTTTCGAAAAAAGTTGCGAAATTTTTTTGGAATTTGCAAGCTAAAAGTGGCGCGATTATTTGGGCGGCGATATATTTTTATTTTTTTGAAAAAATGACTTGACAGGCGGAAATTAAATCGTTTTCTAGAGGAAATTTTTTTATGCGAAAAACAAATAAATCCATCGCCAAGCGTTTCAAAGTCACGGCCACGGGGAAAGTTCTCCGGCGTACGAGCGGTTTTCGTCATTTTTTGAGGAACAAGACGGCAAAGCAGAGTCGTTCGGCGAGACAAGATCAGGCGGTTTCTCCCGGGTTTTCGAAGCGGATATTGCGGGAGATCGCGGTTGGTTTGTGACGTTTGGCTGAAAATTTTAGGTGGGTAAAATTTGATGGAATGGTAATCGATGAATATTTAAGGAGGAAATATGCCGAGGGTTGTCAATGCAGTTGCGACGAAAAAGCGTCGGAAACGGTTATTAGAGCGGGCGAAAGGTTATTTTGGGAACAAATCGCATCTATTTAAGTATGCGCGCGAGGAGGTGCGCCGCGCGGGTGTTTTTGCTTACAGGGATCGGAAGCGGAAAAAGACGGTCATGCGGCAGCTGTGGATTATTAGGATTAATGCGGCGTGTCGCGAGCTAGGGATTTCCTATTGTCGTTTTATGGATGCAGCCAAAAAATTAGGGATTGGCCTCGATCGCCGCATGCTGAGCGAGCTGGCGATTCAGGACGCAGGAGCTTTCAGGACGATTGTGGAGCGGGCAAAGGAGGTGTCGGCGTAAAAAAAAATTATATTATCGATGATTTTTACTTAAAAAAGTATGGTTTTTGAGTGCGATTCGGAGCGTAGGATTAGAATAGTGTTTTAGGTCGGTGCGGTTTGATTCGTTTGTTTTTACGGCAGGTTGCGGAAAGTAGGGTGCCACTTTTTGTAGTCGTTTTGCGGATCGTAGGCCGTTTCGATGGCGTCGTTGGGCGCGGAGATCTGTCGCAGCACGGTAGCGTAATTTTTGAGGTTGTATTTTATAAAAGTTATATCGCGGTGCGCTAATTTTAGCGGCTGTGTTTCGAGGCAAAAGATAGGTTTCCCCCGGGCTCGCAGGACGTCGAAATCCACGAGCGTGACCCGATTTTCGTCGGAAATGTAAAATTGTGTGGTGTTTTTAGGGATACAAACTAGCCCAGCCGCGTCGGGTAAAAGTGCGGCCCGAATGCGGTCGATAAGCGCGAACGTACCGTAGGAATAGGTGCGGATCTGGGGGCGCATGATCTTAAAAATGCGAGTAAACATGAGGGCTGCGCGGATGCCGGACGTCTTCCCGGGGCCTTCGCAAAAAATAATTTCGTCGAAATCAAAACCGTCGACAAAGGGCGCCAAGAGTGTAAAAAATCCAGGAAAAGTGTTATTTATTGATAAAGAAAATGTCAAAAGCCGATCCCCTTCGAGGACGCCAGCTTGGAATGCGGCCGTGGCCGTGTCGATGAGGAGCGATTGTGGTGCCATCCCTCAAAAATCGGAAAATTTAATGCCGACACAATAAAAATTCTTATAAAAACCCTGCGCGCGCCCCGCGGAGATATTTTTTTCTTTTTGGGCGAAAATTTTTGATTATTAGCTTGACATGGCTTTCGTTTTGTAATAAGCCATTTATGAAAGATGGGAGAAGGCCCGAGAGATAAAATTGTGTTTGTTTGCAGCGGAAATACGTGTCGCAGTCCGATGGCGCAAATTTTTTTGGCAAGTCGGGCGCGCGACGCTCCGGAAATCGCTAATTATGGGGTGACGAGTGCCGGGTTGTGGGCCCATGACGGGCAAAAAAGTTGTTCGGAAGCGCGAGCAATTATGCGGGAAAAGGGGTATTCGCTGGAGGAGCATCGGGCGCGAGCATTGACGCAGGCCATGGTGGATGGGGCGGCGGCGATTATTTGCGTGACGCTGGCCCATGAGAAGATTTTGAGGAAAAATTTTACAAATTTACCAAAAATTTGCACTTCTTTCGCGGAATTTGGGGGCGATGTTGCGGATCCCTGCGCTGGGGATTTGGCGATTTACGGGAAAATTGCCGATGAGATTGAGCGAAAATTGTTGTCAATTATTGAATTTTTAAGGAAGGAATTAGATGATCATTAGTTTAGGATTGGACCATCGTGCGGCTCATTTACATGATTTTATCATTGAGCACCTCGAGGCGTTGGAGTTTGAAGTTCTCGACCGCGGTGCCAGTGATGCTACGCCCATTGATTACCCGGACATCGCGAAAAAAGTTGCCAAGGACATCAAGACGATGCAGGCGAATTTTGGGATTTTAGGCTGTCGGACGGGGATTGGCATGTCGATTGCGGCGAACAAGTTTCAAGGGATTCGGGCGGCGCTCGTCCACACGGCGGGCGACACGCGTTTGGCGCGCGAGTACAACGACGCGAACATTATGTGCATTGCCGGGGAGGCGATGGATCTCGGCGCGTTCAAGGAGATGTTGGATATTTTTTTCATGACGGACTTCGAGGGGGGGCGCCACGAACGTCGGCTGAGTAAAATAGTAGAGTTTGAGTTTAGCCAGTTGGGGCAGAAGTGAGTTTGAATTTTTGAGCCATGCGAATCGCTGATATTCAGTATTTTTTGTCTATTTTTGGAGAAGACGGTTTGGCTGTCGGTTTAGTGGAGTTGTGGAGTTTGAGTTTAGTCAATTGAAGTAAAAGTGAGTCGGAATTTTTTGAGTCATGCGAATCGGCGGCGTTCAGCGTTTTTCGTCCATTGATTTTCCGGGGCATTTAGCGGCTGTCGTCTTTGCGGTGGGCTGCAATTTGCGTTGTCCGTTTTGCCACAACGCGGAGCTGGTCACGGGGTCAATTGATGCGATGGCTGAGGAAGATGTTTTGGAATTTCTTGCTGGGCGCCGGCGCCAATTGGAGGGCGTCGTGATCAGTGGCGGCGAGCCGACGTTGCAGCGGGATTTGCTGAATTTTATTGAAAAAGTGCGGCGCATGGGTTTTCGGGTAAAATTGGATACCAATGGGACGCGCCCCGATATTTTGGAGGATTTGATGGGGCGTGGAGTATTAGATTTTATTGCGATGGACGTCAAGCACAGGTGGTCGCGCTATGCCGAGGCGACTGGAGTGGCGGCGGTTGCGGTGGAAGCGATTCGGCGCTCCGTGGATTTGATCATTGGGGGCGCGGTGGACTACGAATTCCGCACAACGATTATTCGCGATTTCCACGATGCGCGGGATATTGTGGCTATTTCCCAACAAATCAGCGGCGCGAAACGTTACGTTGTCCAGGAATTCATTCCGAAAAAAACTTTGGACGCCTCATTTTCCCAAAAATTTCCCTTTGAAAAATCCTCTCTCCAAGATATTATTCCCGAAGTGACCCGGAATGTCCAACGATTTGAGATCCGTCAATGAAAATTTGTTTTCGTCTTCGAACATTCAATTTTTATTGGCTTGTCAAGAATATTTTTTCAGAAAAGCGATTTTTTTTTGAACATTTCGAAAATAATGGCGTCTCAAATTCCAGCGATTCGAGATCCGCCAATGAAAATTTGTTTTCGTTTTCCAGTTTTCTCGGGTTGTGGGAAATATTTTTGGAAAAAACGATTTTTTTTTGAACATTTTGGAAATGGCTGCGTCTCAAATATGACAGTAAAATGTATTCCTTTTATAACCTTGAAGAGCGTCGCGAAAATCGTGGCGCTTTTTTTGTTTACCTCAACCGTTTTTTCCCTTACTTCTCCCCAATATGGACAAATTTTCGACGACGGCGGAGTTAAAAGCGATCCCCGACGGCCAGACGGTTGTTTTCAAAGCCGTCTGCGTCATCCGACAAATCGAGCGCCGCAGCGCTAAAAATGGATCGGAATTCCTGAAAATCGAGGTGGGCGATCGCGCGTCCTCCTTCTGGTTCACGTGCTTCGCGAACTCCTCCGTTTACAATTTTTTTCAAGCGGCCAACGTGGACGACGTCATCTTCCTCGAGGGCATGAGCCGGCATTACCAGGGGAGTTTCAGCCCCGATATCCTTTCCGCGCGGAAGCTGAGCGCCGCCGAAATTCAGGCGGGGAACTGGCGTTCGCAGTTGGAGCAGCGGTCGCAAGAGGACCCCGCGGAGCTCGAGCGCGAATTGCGGACGTACATGGAAATGATTGGAAATCCGCAGCTGCGCGATACGGTCAAGGGCGTGATCGAGGAACTCGGCGGGCGATTTTTGAGGAGTGTCGCGGCGAAATCCATGCACCACGCCTACAAATCGGGCCTGCTCGAGCACACCGTCCACGTGACCCGCTCCGGCATCAAACTTTTACAAATTTACACCGACATCCCCCGCGACCTTGCGATTGCCGGGATGCTGCTGCACGACGTGGGCAAAGTGGAGGAGTACGAGGGGGATCTCGCCGTTGTGCGCACGAAGTCGGGGATATTGCAGGGGCACATTATTTTGGGCTACCGGCTGGTGCGTCGGGCTGGGCTTCGGAACGAGTTGGATCCGGTGCTGTTGGAGCGGCTGGAGCACATTATTTTGAGCCATCAGGGGCAATTGGAATTTGGGGCGGTGGTATTGCCGGCGACGCCGGAGGCGATTTTTGTGGCGCTGGTGGACAATTTGGATGCGAAGATGGGGATGGTTTCGCAGTTGCTGCTATCGACGCCCGCGACGCAGCTATTTTCCGAGCGTTTTCCCGGCCTGGAGACGCAGATGCTCGTCGAAAAATTATCCGAATATCCTTAAAAATTGAGTTGCCAAAAGTAATTTTATTGTTAATTTGACCGTCGAAATCCGAAAAAACGTGTCCACTGGGGCAGAACGGTTAATAAATGTGCGAAAAAGATTGAATGGAGTGAAATTTTGGGCTTATTGGGACGGTCCGGTGGAGATGGTGGAGAGGTTGAATTGAGATGAATGCGAGTGAAGAAATTTTGGAGGAAAACGGCGAAGGGGAGTTGATTGCAGAGCAGCCCGGGGAAAAGGCTTCTCTGATCGGCGACGAGCGGGCGGTTCCGGACACGACTCTTTTGGAGGATTTGAAGGGTTTGGCGACGTTGACTTTTGGCACGCGTTGGAGCGGTGAGGAATCGAGGCCGCATTTTTTCGATCGTCCGCGGAATCCCCAGAATCGCCGTCCCATGGGCAGTCGCAGCGATGATTCTCGCCGCAGCTATCGCCCGCCACAACCCCACGAACGCACGCCCGATGGCCACAGAAAAGAGGAACGGACGTTCAGGGAGGAGCGGCCCTTTCGCGAGAATCGTGGCCCGCGTTTCGACGACCGCCACCGCGAGAGAGCCCCGCTGCCGCCCTTCGAAGTGCGCTTTTATCAGGAGGATCGCTCCTTCGATCTGCTCCTCGATGAAATGCGAAAAAATTGCAAAACTTGCGAGCTTTTTACGGTAGCGCGATTAATTTTACAAAAACCGGAGCGATTTGTAGCCGTTGTGCGCCGGCGGCCGGATCGGGAAGGGGTGATTGCGCCGCTGTACCTCTCGCTTTTGGACGATTTGGTGTTTGAATCGGAGCAGGAGGCGATGGCGTACATTATTCAGCGGCACGTGGAGGAATTTTTCGACGTGGAGGAGCAGACCGTGGAGGCGCCGAAGGGGCGATTTACTTGCGTGCACCGCTGCGGCGTGACAAAAAAATTGCTTTCCGCGCCCAATTACCACCGCTACAGAGCGATCCTGCGCGAGCATTTCGACGGCGAGATCACGGCGATGCCCTTCGAACGATTTCTGACGAAAATCGAGACGACGAAGGAGGAGAGTGACATCCAAAATTGGCTGCAGCAGATGAGTCGGCGGATGATTTACACGCCCAAAGCGATCGACGAAACCGTGACCGACCTGGCGCCCATCGAGTCGCTGAGTGGGGTCAAAAATTACCTTTTGCAGCACTATCGGGACCGCATCATGCGCGAGGTAACGACGATCCGTGTGATGGGCACGGTCTGCGGGGAGATGCCTTCGCGGGCGATCGCGCGGGCGATTCAATTTTTCCTCCAGCGCCAGCGCCAATTTCCCTTTGACACGGCCAACAATTTGCGCCACCGCTTTCGTCGGGCGGGCTTCGGGATTTACCGGAAGGGGAAGGAAAAAATTTTGTATGTTTGCGCGGTGAAACGCAGATTCCGCCGCGAGGGGGACGTCTTTGAGCCGACGATTCAGGCGCTGATGACGTTTTTGGAGCCGCTCGAAAAAATCACGCTGCAGGCCATAAAGAGGGATTACATCGAAGCCAACGGACTTTCGGAGCGGGAAATTTGGGACGGTTTGAACTGGTTGATCCGCGAGGGCTACGCCATCGACTACGAAAATGGCGCGTTGTTTTTGAACCCCCAGTTGGCGGCGCCCAAGGAGCTCGACGAGTCTGCGCCGAGCGCGGAGGAAATGCCTGGAGACGGCTCGGTCATTCGGCTTGGAGTGGTGGAGACGGCGATCGAAAAATTGTCGGACGGGACTCTGGCGATCGCTCCGGAGACGCAGTTGGCTATCCCCGAACCCCATTCGGCGGAATTTTTAGCGGCGGAAGGAGGCCACGCGGATATCGGCGAAGTGGAAACCGCGGCCGGAGATACGCCCGCCGATGGAGAAAAAAATATGCCGCAAAATGAAAAAAATGCTTGACTAATATGTAAAGTCTGCTTGTCAATTTACAAGGCATATTTTGGCGTCGGCGATCGAAAAATTGTCGGACGGGACTCTGGCGATCGCTCCGGAGACGCAGTTGGCTATCCCCGAGCCCCATTCGGCGGAATTTTTGGCGGCGGAAGGAGGCCACGCGGATATCGGCGAAGTGGAAACCGCGGCCGGAGATATGCCCACCGATGGAGAAAAAAATATGCCGCAAAATGAAAAAAATGCTTGACTAATGCGTGGAATCCGCTAATCGGTTGGCATGCGGGATACGTTGGCGCTGCAATTAGTGGAGAGGCGATTGCTGTCGGGGCCGGACAGTCCGAAGGAGGCTTTTTACCTCACATTTGAGCGGGTCCCCGCGGCGAAATTCGATTACCAGTGCGGGGATTCGGTCGCGTTTTGGCCGGAAAATGAGGCGGACGACGTCGAGAAAATTTTGACACATTTTCAAATCGATCCAACCCAAAGTACGGCCGATGGCGACGTGCGGGAACTTTTTTTGAAGCGCCATTGCGTGACGCATCTGGGGGAGCATTTTTGGGAGGCCGCGCGCGGGCGATTGGGCGGATCAGATCGGGAGCAATTTGACCGCTATCGCGCCGAAAATGCGCTGCAGACGGCGTCGCTGTGCGATGTGATCGACCTGTTCCCTTACATAAAATTTACGGCGGAGGAGCTGCTGCCGCTCCTCAAAAAAATGCAGCCGCGCCTGTATTCTATTGCTTCGATGGCGGCCGAACGGCTGGATTTGGCGGTGGTTGTGGTGCGCTATGGGCATTTCAGAGGGGGCGCGCGCTACGGCGTGGCTTCCCATTATTTGTGCCACCGGCTGCCGCTGCATTGGCCGATTCCGGCGTTCATCGCGCGGTCGAATTTTCGGTTGCCGGAGGACGCGTCGCGGGACGTCATTATGGTCGGGCCGGGGACGGGGATCGCGCCCTTTCGGGCATTTTTACAAGAGCGGGCGGCGATGCGGGCGGCCGGAAAAACGGTCGGGCGAAATTGGCTATTTTTCGGAGAGCAGTACCGCGCGTCGAATTTTTACTACCGGGAGGAGCTCGAGCGCTGGCAATCTTCGGGCGACCTCGCGCGTCTGGATTTGGCGTTTTCGCGAGACCAGGACTACAAAATTTACGTCCAAGATCGGATGCGTGAGCGCGGCGGAGAGCTGTGGGATTGGCTAGCGCGCGGGGCGTATTTTTACATTTGCGGCGAGGCGGCCCACATGGCGAAGGACGTCGAGGGCGTGCTGTTGGACGCTATCCACCGCCACGGCGAAGTGGTCGATCCGGAAAATTTTTTGAAGCAACTGAAACGGGAAAATCGCTACCAGCGCGACGTTTACTGAATGTTGACGCGGAATAAAAAAAAGGAAAATTTTTTTATTGCAAAATTTCAAGAAAAATACTTGACAAAGGTGGAATATTTTTCAACGCTAGGAGGTGTGAGGGTGGGGCGACCAACGCGTTTAAATTTTCGGGCGAAGC
>JAISBJ010000050.1 GCA_031266235.1 Puniceicoccales bacterium
ATACCGTAGGTTTTAATCGCCTTATCCGCATCCATTCCCTTTTGGAAAACACCGATGATTAATCCCGCGATAATATTAATGGCCGTCGTAATCAACCCAGCAATCGTATCCCCCTTAACAAACTTCATCGCTCCATCCATCGCTCCATAAAGCTGGTTCTCCTGCTCCAATTCCGTACGCTTCTGCTTCGCCTGGTCCGTATCGATGCTGCCCGCCCGCAAATCCGCATCAATACTCATCTGCTTGCCCGGCATGGCATCCAATGTAAAGCGCGCCGATACCTCCGATACCCGCTCCGCACCCTTGGTGATGACGACAAATTGTACGATTAACAAAATACCAAAAATAACCGCACCAACCACAAAATTCCCCTGGACCACGAAGTCGCCGAATGTAAAAATAATTTCACCGGCATCGGCCGTCAGTAAAATCATCCGCGTACTCGTGATATTCAGCGCCAAACGGAATAGGGTTGTAAAGAGCAGGATACTGGGGAACGTGGATATGCACAGGACCCGCGGGATATACAGCGCCAACATCAGCAGACTGATGCTCATGGAGAGGTTCAGCGCGATCAACAGATCAAACAGAAACGTCGGAACCGGCACGATCATTAGCATGATGACCGCAACGACTACTAGGGCGAGGAAGATATCGTTGTACTTCGACACCGCCGCCAACATGCCGCTAAATTTTGTACTGAAGCTCACGGCAGGACCTTTACTTTAGAATTTTGACAGGCAACGGCGAAACGCAGATCCTTTTCCTGCATCCCGAGAAAGTGAGTATAGGCCGAACGGGCTTCTCCATCGCGTCCCAGAGCCCACAAAATTTTACTTTTCAGCACAAAAAATAACTTATCCAGCTCCCTAGATTTCGGCAGAGCTTCCGCCGCTTGGAGGGCTTGGAGCGCCGCATCCGGGGTATTGGATTTCAGGGCTGCGAAGGCGAGTGAAAGGTTGACCAGGGAATCTTCGGGGAAGTACTCCGTGAGAATCAGCGACAAAGCGAAGGCCTCATCGAATTTATTATGGCGCAAAAAGAGATAAACCAGAATCTCCAAAAACTCCTTTTGAGAATCATTCATAACATCCATCCGATTTGTAACATAATAATAGGTGAAAAATTTACAACTTTTTTGTTTAAAAAATAGCAAATAAAAGTAAGTTTCGTAAAACTAAGGCCTTTGATTTTTAATTTTATGGGATTATTGTTCCATGGAACGCCCGGAGATTTACGATAATGGACAAAAAATAAGCTTGACTTTTGCTGCGCGAAAATTTTCGTGGCTTAGACTTGACTCGCCCCACAGGCATCTATGATTCGTTCGCCATGGCATTTTTCCTCAAACCAAAATCGCCAGAAACCCCCAAACGAAAGGAGATCCCCAAAGATATCTGGATTAAATGTCCTCTCTCCGGCGAAATGATCTATTTCAAGGAACTCATTAACAATTGGATGGTGGTCCCCAAAAGCAATTATCACTTCCCCCTGTCCGCCCACGAACGCATTAACCTCCTCGCCGACCCGGGATCGTTCACGGAATGGGACAAACACTTGGTTTCGATCCCTTTTTTAGGATTTAACACACCCATTTCTTACCGGGAAAAATTACAAAATTCTAAGAATAAAAGCGGTTTGGACGACGCCGTCGTGACGGGGACGCTGAGCATTCACGGTGTAAAAACGGGCATTGCGGTGATGGATTTCAGTTTTATGGGGGGGAGTATGGGCTCCGTCGTGGGCGAAAAAATTACGCGCATGATCGAGGGTGCTGTAAAAAAAAAGTTACCGGTGGTGATCGTTTCGACGTCCGGCGGCGCACGCATGTTTGAGGGCATTATTAGTCTGATGCAGATGGCGAAAACTGCTCTGGCTTTGGGGAGATTATCCAAGGCGCAGCTGCCGTTCATTTCCGTTTTGACGAATCCGACGATGGCGGGAGTGATGGCTAGTTTTGCTTCATTGGGGGACATTATTATGGCGGAGCCGGGGGCACTGATTGGTTTTGCTGGGCCGCGGGTCATCGAAGAGACGACGCGCCAGAAGTTGCCCAAGGGCTTTCAAACTGCGGAATTTTTACTGGAGCACGGGCTGATTGACCAGATTGTTACGCGGTCTGAGATGAAGGAGCGCCTCGCCTTTTTCCTCAAATCCGCGATGTTTTGCCACAAATAACTGGCCGACATTCGAGGGCTTCGAATTGTAAAATTTTTACTGAAGCACGGGCTAATTGACCAGATTGTTACGCGGTCCGAGATGAAGGAGCGCCTCGCTTTTTTCCTCAAATCCGCGATGTTTTGCCACAAATAACCGATCCAAAGCACCCAAACAACACACGATTTTTTGCCCTCCCAAAATACCCAAAAATCCTTTGGCGGACAAACATAAATGAACTCCAAATTTTCAGTACATTACCCCTTGACAAAATAAATTATTTTTTTCAGTATTACGGCTAATAGGGTATATTAGTATGATATGTTTCATTTTGCGCGTCCGGAAATAGTATGAAAACGGTAAAAATTGTAAAAGCCTTGATCACAATAGGAGTAATCATAGGCGTCATTTCCTTTATTCCATCGTGCATCGAAACAACTCGAAAACCAATTGTAAAATTAGGCATTGACATGCTCGAAGAGCGGGGATTCGATATTTTGCAGGGTAAAACGGTGGGTATTTTAACGAATCAGGCGGGTGTGAATGGAAGGGGTGAGCTGACGTGGAAGCTTTTAAAAGATGCGCCCGGAATCTCCCTCAAAGCCATATTTGCGCCAGTTCACGGGCTAGAAGGGCGGTACATGTCCCTGGAAACGTTTTACCACGACGAAGTGGATAATATTCCCGTATATTCCGTATTTGCTTCCAATTCGCGCCCAAAAGATGAGTGGCTACAGGGGATCGACGCCATGGTGATTGACCTGCAGGGACTAGGCATCCGCTATTATAATTACTGGGCGGCCATGGTTTACACAATGGTCGCGTGTTTTACAAAGGGGATCGAAGTGATTGTCCTCGATCGCCCCAATCCTCTGAGCGGAAATTACATCGGCGGACCCATCATGGATCGGGAAAATACGTCCGTTTGGGGGCCCATCGTCGATCTGCCGCTATTTTATGGCCTGACGATCGGCGAATTGGCAAAATATTGTAAAAGCTTAAAGGCGGATGAAATTTTTGCCTTCCCGCGTAAAGAAACGGGCGTGCCCTACTCCGGGCTGCAAGTGTCGCAGGAGATTATGGATCAGGGGAAATTGACAGTGATTCCGATGGAAGGTTGGAAGCGCGGCATGCGCTGGGAAGATACGGGGCTCAAATGGAAGCAGACTTCGCCCAATATCGTCAATCTACAGTCGGCCTACGAGTACGCTTTTCTATCGTTTGCGACCTTTGTCACTTCAAATTACGGCCACGATAACTGTAATTTTATAAAATTGGAGCCCGATTGGAGGCGAAGTTTGCCGTTTCACCGCTTTTACTCAAAATATACAACGCCCAAAAATATTGTCCGATACATTTACGAGAGCCTCAAGGATAATAAAGTGGGCTTCACGCTATCCCCCAGTACGTCGACGGATTTGTACGTTGACATTAGTGTAAAAGACATTCGCAAAACGCTGCCCGCCAGTTTCGGGTTAGCGATGTTGGCTCTCGCCCAAAAGTGCGCCCGTTTTTACTTCATCGACGACGATGATTACTTTTATTTTGCCACGCATATCGGCGACAAAGAACTTGCGGAGAGATTACGCAGTAAGGAACTCGTCAATGTCGCTTATTTTCTAAGAAAATGGAAAGAACAATCTTTACAATTCATCGAAAAAGCCAAGTTGTACTGGATGTATGACTAATTGGCTGTGTAACCTAAGACAATTTCGCTTTACCACTCTCCTTTTCATCTGTTTTTTCGCCCATCTGGAAGCTAAATTGCTGGTGGGAATTGATGTTTTACAGGAAAAAAAATTTTCGACCATAAAAAATAAAAAAGTAGCGCTCCTAACCCATGCTGCGGCTATAAATAGTCAAAAGGAGCCAACTCTTGACGTTTTTTTAACAAGCAAGGACGCTAAATTGAAAGTACTGCTCCTGCCCGAGCACAATGGCGGTTTTAGCGATAGCCAGCTGGAGGAGGTAAAAAAAAGGGGGATTAGCGTTTACTCCACCCATAGACCGACGAGCCGTGCGCCGGAATTGGAATGGCTAAAGGAGGTGGACGCGGTTGTTATCGACATACAGGACATCGGCGTGCGCTATTACACCTACGGTTCCAGCGTACTTTATGCGATGGTCAAGGCTTTCGAGACCGGAAAAGAATGCGTCATTTTGGACCGCCCAAATCCTTTAGGCGACTATATTGGAGGGCCGACTATGGATAAAAAGTACCTATGTTTTTTGGGCCCCATCGAAGATGAGCCGTTATTTTGTGGAATGACGATTGGGGAGAAAGCGAATTATGTTAAAAATTGCGGTCAAAATTTTGACATCAAGTGCACGTGCGGGATGAATGCTTGCGACCACGGGATATTTTGCAGTGCCAATACGTTGAAAAAAGGGAAGCTGACGATTATAAAAATGAAAGGGTGGGATCGGAAGAAAATTTTAACGGAATTTGCCCCCTACACTCCGGAATTGGCCATTAATTTATCTCCGTCACTGCAGAATGTCGCCTCAATTTTCGAGTATGCCCTATCGGGGCTAGTCATTCTTTTGGGGGAAAATTTCATAAAATTTTTAAATAAAATTGAAAACCCACAATGTCCAGGGCACAAGTTCAAGTATTTTCAAGCGCCTCATTTTTCCGTTTCTACTCTTTTAAAAAGCGTTACCGACGACTATCCCTTTGCGCTAAAGGGCTGCCAACTGCGGACAAGCACGATTAAAAATAACGCTTCTTCGATTTCCGAAGTGGAATGTTTGGAATTGTCAATCACAAAATTTTCGTCCACGGAGCCTGCGATTTTAAGTCTTGCGCTATTCGCTCTCGCCCAAGAATGGGTTCCCGAAGCCGATTGGGAGGCATTTGAGAAGGCGACATTTCCGGCTGCGCCCGCCGCGGCCAAAGTCCTCCCAGTATTAGCAAATGCTACAAAAATTGCTCCTCCGGATGTAAAAAATTCTCTGTCATCGACTACTTCGACGGCCAATGAATTGCCGGATAATGTAGTCATCATCTCCGATCTTTCTCCGCAGCTCGCCGCCGCCAAAGCCCTCCCAGTATTAGCAAATGCTACAAAAATTGCTCCTTCGGATGTAAAAAATTTTCAGCCAACGACCTCTGCAGCGGCCAACAAACTGCCGGATAACGCAGTCATCATCTCCGATCATGCCTCGTCACTTGTTACAACGAAAACCCTTCCGGTATTAGCAAATGCTACTGCAACTACGATGACCGATGCTCCTGCAGCCGTTTTCGTGTTTGACCTAAAAAATTTGACACCAGCCCAGCAAAAAGCTCTGCGGAAAGCTAAATGGGATCGCCTGACGAAATTGAAACATGAACTCGTCCAAAAGCATATTGGTGACGGCGAGCTATTAGATATAATATTCAACGGCAAATCGATCGATGTCAATCATTTTCGCAACAAATGGATCCTTTCGGCGACCCATTTTTACAACAAAACTAAAAAATATTACCTCTATTAGCGGCTCTTTCCCTCGATTTTTTCAAAAAAAGCTTGTCAAATGGGCATTTAAAGCGAGGCTAATGGGCGGACGCCTGACTAGCTCAATCGGTAGAGCAGTTGACTCTTAATCAATTGGTTCGGGGTTCGAGTCCCCGGTCAGGTACCAATAATTTTGTCAATATTTGTTTTATAAATGTGATATATTTTTATGAAAATTTTACAATCGTAGTCGGATATAATTCTCAAAAAACTTATGGAATAAGCATTTGAAGCGATGTTAATGAGCGAATCGCCTGGCTCATTCAGTCGGCAGGGCAGTTAATTTTTAGTTATTCTTTTACAATCACAGCCGAATGCAATTCCGTAAAAAATTTTCACGACACATTAAATTTTCACAAATTATTATCTTTTGAATGTGAATTTTCCAAAGCGAGCAATTTTTGTTTTAAATCCAGGCCGCCTCCATAGCCGACGAGATCGCCCGCAGCACCGATGACGCGGTGGCAGGGGACGATGAGGGGTATCGGGTTTTTATTATTCGCCATGCCAACGGCCCGAGCGCCCTTTGGAACCCCGATTTGTCGAGCAATTTCCTTGTAAGAACGCGTTTCGCCGTAGGGAATTCCGAGCAGTTGCTCCCAAACTTTTTTCTGAAAATCTGTCCCCCGTAATGCCATTTGAACGTCAAAAATTTTCCGCTCACCGCGCAGATATTCTTCAATTTGCTTAAAAATATTTTTCATGTCCTCCGTTTCACGCCCAAAAAATTCACATTTTTTTAATAAATAAAGGCGCCGCTTGTAAAAAATATTAGTCAAAAAACTTCCCTCCGTTGCGATCGCAATTCGACCTATTTCGGTTTTGTAAATACAAACATTTTGCATTGTACGGCTCAAAAAAATAATATTTATGCGATGGTAAGAATTTATGCAATTGGAAATTAAAAGGCAACTACGGTCGCTCGCCGACCCGAACTATCAAAAATTTTCACAAAAATTAAACCCCGATGCCAAAAATATTTTAGGGGTACGGGTAGTTGATTTACGAAAAATAGCTAAACAAATTGTAAAATCGGACTGGAAAATTTACATCGACGCAGCTACGGACGATTCTTTCGAGGAAATTTTGCTCCAAGGACTTGTGATTGGCTATGCCCGCGTTTCCATTGAAAAACGTTTACAATTAATTGAAGATTTTGTTCCAAAAATTGACAATTGGGGTATTTGCGATACTTTTTGCGGGACGATAAAAATTGCGGCCACAGATAAGATTATTGTTTGGGGTTTTTTGCAAAAATTTTACCAAGACAGTCGACCTTTCCATCTGCGCTTTGCCATCGTCATGCTTTTCAAATTCATCGGCGAAGAATATATTGATGAAATTTTT
>JAISBJ010000062.1 GCA_031266235.1 Puniceicoccales bacterium
GGCCGCGCCTTTCCTCCCATCCCCAGCGCCCGACTCTCCCTAAATAAATTTTCTAACGCTTCCATCGCTTCCATCCCCAAATCTCTCCTCGCCTCCTCATTCGCGGATGTTTTATTTCCTAATTTTATCAAGATTTTAACTTAATTTCCTTTATTTTTATTTAAAATTAACACACATAGGCCAAAAATTTTACCATAGCATTTGCTTCCAAGAAATTCGGAGATATAAGCAGATTCTTATAAATGGACTCGGGGCAAAAGCTCAAGGAGCCTCACGGCTCCTTGGAAAACATGGACTCCGTCCATGTTTTTGCGCGCGAAGCGCGCAGCTTTTGCCCCTAAAAATTCCTCTAAATTTTCACAAAATATTTTCTTACTTTTTAATTAAAACTGACGTTCGCACCCACAGGGACCACTGCCCAATAATGGCCGCCGGAGCCATTGCCGAAATATTGAATCACAATCACTTTTCGAGGGCTCATAGTCACTTCTTGAGGGCTCTTTGCCACGTATTGCTCCAATACGAAAATCATTTCCCCCTTACGGATGCCTTGCCAACGGAGTACAATAGTATAGCCGATTTCCTGTGCTAAAAACGTCGCAATTGGGGAATCCAGTTGCATTTCTCCCCGCTCCAATTTACAAACTAAATCGTCGTGATCTTTGGCATATCCATCGCGGATGAGCTGGTCGAGTTCGCGGACCATTTCCTGTTCTTCTTCCGTTTTATTTTCTTTTTTAACCAGTTTTTTGATCCGGTCGGACAATCTTTTGAGGAGGTCGAACACTTCTTTTCTCTCCACGTGGACGGATGCCGCATTGCCTTTTTCTTTGACCTTCAGCGCCGCCAGCACCGCCCAAAAACCGCACAATCCATCGCCGGGGACATTCTGCAATTTATATCCTTGTGGGAGTGTAAATTCATCCCAATGAATCGTTACTGTTTCACCGGAGGAGCTGGGCTTTTCTTCTTTGGAAGTTTTCTCGGAGACTTTTTCAGGAACTCCTTCAGAGGCTTTTTCTGAAGTTTTTACAGAATTTTTCTCGGGGATTTTTTCAGGAACTTCTTCGAAAACTTTTTCAGGAATTTTTATGGAATTTTTTTCAGGAGTTTTTTCGGAGACTTCTTCAGAAATTTTTTCGGAAGTTTTTGGGGAAACAAACTTTGCTTTGGGAAGCAATTTTAGCGCGCTGGGATTTAAAATTTTTACATTTTTACCGCCTCGCCTAGCCGCCGCAATGGATAGCCATGCCGTTTTTTTTGGGAGTGTAGGATTTTGAGGGGCAGAATTTTCTTTTTGGGCCGTCGGCCTTACTTTCGCGGCCGCTGATCGTTCGGCGACCACCCTCTCCATAGCGCTTTCTAAGGTGCGCATTTTTTGGGCGATCCTCCGCCAATAAGCTCCCTTGGAAGGCACATTCGCCCGATTTCTTCCGAGGTCCGACGACGCAGCCAAAATTTGAATCGATGCAAAGCAGCCCCAAAACCAACCCAAATAACTAAAACAACCAACCCTCCACCTCCGCCATCCGATTCCCATGGCTAAGATTTAAAAATATGGCCGCTCTAAGCAAGAAAAAATTTTAAATTAATTGTATTGTTTTTCACAACTCACCCAGAAGAAATGTTCCGCAATTTTCTACCAAACGGACCTTTCTTATTTGGTTGCGCAGATCTTCCGCAGAATTTTTTACCAAAACTTTAACATAATGCTCCGTGAATCCTCCAAAACCCGATTTCCCTGGGTCTTCGAATAAAACTTTCTCACATTTTCCCACCTGCTGCTCCAAAAATTGGCGATGCTTTTCGCGACTCACAGCCCGCAAGACCTCGCTGCGGCGCCCGATTTCCCGCCGATCAACCCACTGCGCTTCCATAGCCCGCGCAGCCGTTCCGTCCCGCGGCGAATAGGAAAAAATGTGGGCGTACTGCAGCGGCGAGCCCTCCAATAGTTCCATGGAACACTCGAAATCCCGCTCGCTCTCCCCGGGGAACCCCACCATCAAATCCGTCCCCAATCCGATGCCGGGGATTTTTTTTGCCACGCCCTCCAAATAACGCCAGACCGCCGCAATCCCGTAGCGCCGCCCCATGAGCAGCAAAATGCGATCGCTGCCCGACTGAATCGGCATGTGTAAATATTTTACAAGCTTGCTCTCCGGATCGGCCATCTGACTCAATATTTCGTCGCCAATCGTCCCAAATTCTATGCTGCTCAAACGAATGCGCGCTAGCCCCGGAATCGCCCCGAGCTCGGCAATCACATCCGCCAAATTTTTCGAACCATCCCGATAGATCCCAACGTTGATGCCCGTCAAAATAATCTCTTTGACCCCACGCGCCACGTGAACCGCCGCGTCCTCTACCAAATTCCTAAAATCGCGACTCCGCGCCCGCCCCCGTAGCCGCGGAATGATGCAGTAGGCGCAGCCAAAATCACACCCCTCCTGGATCTTCAAATTGTAGCGCCCGCTGCAGGGACGATCGAGGAGGCACGGCAACGAAAAACTGGCATTGCCAATGGATTTGTGAACAATTTCTGAACTATTTTTTGACATATCATGGCGCTCGAGGTAATCGGCGACGCGGTGTTTTTCGGCGTTTCCGAGGACGAGGATGCGGCGGTGGAAGTCGAGTAACGGATGCGGATTTTTCTCCGCTAAACAGCCGGTGACCACCAAAAGAACGTCGGGGTGCGCTCGGACAATTTGGCGCAACGTCTGTTTACATTTCGACTCGGCCTGCGCCGTCACCGCACAGGAATTGACGATGGCACAGTCAACGGCCCCGTCCATCGCCCGCGCGATCTCGTGCCCCCTGGACTCCAGCGCTTCGGCGAAAAATCGAGATTCCGCCGCATTTAAACGGCATCCGTGCGTGTGGATGTAAACCCTCATGCTCCGAAAACTTTAGAGAAAACGCCCCACTCGCAAGTGGGAAATGGGCTCCTGAAATATAAAATTTTTATAAAAAAATTATTTCAAATGCGCTAAAATCGCTTCGATAGTTTCCCTTTCGCCGAATGGGATTTTGTCGTCGCCGATCTGCTGGTAAGCCTCGTGCCCCTTCCCGGCCACCAAAATAATGTCGCCCCTCTGCGCTTCCAACAGAGCCAATTTCATAGCTTTTTTGCGATCGGGCTCGAATACGGCACGCCGACCGGACATCAGCCCCGGCTCCATGTCTCCAAATATGGCTTCCACGGCCTCGTGCCGCGGGTTATCGGAGGTCGCAATCACTAGGTCGGAAAAACGGCAGGCCGCCGCCATCATTTTCGGCCGCTTCGTGCGATCGCGGTCGCCGCCACACCCAAAAACAGTAATCATTTTCCGCCGCTTTATCCCTTCCAAAGTCGCCAAAACCTTCCCCAAACCGTCTTCCGTGTGGGCGTAGTCGATCAAAATCGTCAGGCCGCGGCTATTGGGAACGCGCTGCAGGCGCCCCGGAACTCCCGGGAAATATCTCAATTTTTCGGCCAAATCCCCCAGCGGAATTCCTCGACTTTCGTGGACCGCCGCCAACGCAGCCAACGCATTTTCCATGTTAAAAACTCCAATCAGTGGCATTTCGCAAAAATATCGCCCGCCGCCATGATGTAATTGAAATGTCGTTTTTGTTTCAAAAATTTGTAAATTTTCGGCACTATAGTCCGCTTCTTTGTGACTCACGCCGTAAGTCACGCCGCCGAATTCCCGATGTAAGCGCTGGCCGTAGGCGTCGTTCAAATTGGAGATATTTCGGTTGGATTTTCCTCCATTTTCTCCGGAAAAAAGCTTGCGTTTCGCGAGAAAATAGCACTCTCGGTCGCCGTGGTAATCGAGGTGGTCGCTCGCCAAATTCGAAAAAATCGCTGCCTCCAATTCCAAGCCATAGGCCCTGCCCTGGTCCAACGCGTGGGAACTCAACTCGATCGCCAACGCCGCATCCCGCGGAAGCGTAGCTATCATGCGATACAGCTCCTCCAAATTGGGCGTTGCCTGCGGCACCGGGAAAGTTTTTCCGATCAAATCATAGCCGATCGTCCCCATCACCGCCGTAGGAATGTCCATCAAATGGCGCAGTAAGTGGGTTATCGTCGTTTTTCCGTTGGTTCCCGTCACGGCAAAAATAGGATTTTTACCTATATTTAGCGATTTTTTTAAAGCCAAGACGAATTGTCGGCGCACATTATCCACGACCCATAGGCGAAATTTTTGGCCATTTTCCCCAAATGCGTGGCGGAATTCCTCGACCTCGTCCGCCTGAATGACGATCCCTAAACAACCGCGCTCCAAGGCCTCCCGAGAGAAAAAATATCCCCGATGCGTTTTCCCCGGAATGGCAAAAAAAATATCGCCCACTTCAACTTTTCGGCTGTCACAAGTCACCCCGCGAAATGACGCCTCGCCCGCAATTTCATCCAAAATATCGCCGCTATCAAACATAAAATCCGCATCCAATCCATGCAGATTTTTTCTAAAAAATAAAGATTTTTAATCAGCCCATCGCCTTGTATCCCGTTAAAATTTTTACGGGAATAAACATCTATTTATCTCCTAAAACCAAAATATCACTTCCACGCTCAAACATAAAATCCGCATCCAATCCATGCAGATTTTCTCTAAAAAATAAAGATTTTTAATTAGCCCATCGCCTTGTATCCCGTCAAAATTTTTACGGGAATGAGAATTTGTTTATCCCAAAAAATCACATCGCCCAATCGAAAATCGAACGCCGTCTTCAGCGCCGCGGGTGGAGTGGAAGTTTCTTTCGCTTTGGCCGGCTTCTCCGATGCCGCTTCCTTGGGAGCTCCGTCCGCTTGGGATTTACTCTCCTTTGTCGCATCCGACTTCGCCGACATCATCTCAAAAATAACCGATCGCAGCGCCATTAGCGTGAATATCGTCGCGTAATCCACCGAAAAATTCAAATTCAATTGATTACCTTCTTTAACACTCACCTCCCCGGATATTATTCCCTGTGCCCGCACATTCTCCTTCGATAAAAATTTACTCCAAATCGCTATCCATAGCTCGAATTTTTCAAATAGCCCCGATTCTTCCAACGCTTTTTGATCTCCTTTTTTCAATTCTTGTAACCACTTCGAGAATTGTTGCGGCAAACAAGGTAAATATTTACCTAAATCTAACAAAAATTTCACTATCGTCTCCGCCGTAAAACCACCTATGTGGGATTCTAGGGCAACTACCGGCGGTTCTTTCGCAGCGCTCGGATCGCTCACGCCGGATTTTGTAGCAGCCGCCAGCGATTCTCTCGCCACAATACCGTCGATGACGCTCTTTAAATAAGGTAAAGAATCCGATTCCAACGCCTCACCTTTGTAAAATGTCCCATAGAGAATTTCTTTCTCACGGTGCTCATCTTTCGACGCGATCGCCGCCACATTTGGCTCCGTAGAAGACGTGTCTTGCTTTATGGGAGGCGCAGCTTCTCCGTCACGACGCCCATCGACGCTACCGGCAGCGCTCGAATCGCTCACGCCGGATTTTGTAGCAGCCGACAGCAATTCTTTCGCCACCATACCATCGATTTTAGACAAAGTTACTGTCCCATTCGACTTTGCAGATGTATCCTGCTTTATGGGAGGCGCAGCTTGCGCAGATGTATCCTGCTTCGCCGAATCCAGAGCCAATACGTCAAAATTGGAATCCCCTAAATCCATCGTGTAAGTGAAAATCCTAAATCCCTTGTAGTCGTCTAAAAACTTATGTTCCCAGACGATAAATTTTTCGGAAGCGCCCGCAGAATCACCGCTATCCGCACCCGCTACCGTCTCTCCTTTCACTTCTTTCAAGAATTTTTGAAATTCGTCATTGCCAGACGCAAAAAAAGATTTCCATGCATCCAAATGCTCTTCGGGCGTAGCATGGGCCACCTTAGAAATGTTAAAACCAACCACTTTCCCCTGCCATAAAACATCAGAAACACTGCCGATCTCGGGTATAATTTTCAATGCCAACGCCTTACCCAATAATTCGACCAAAAGCGTAACGACCTTGAGATAAATCGGATTTACTTTTTTTTCAAAAGATTTCACAATATTATTGGTAAGAAGTTTTACAATATCAACCCCTGCGGGTATATTTTGTGCGAGGATTACTGCGGCGGCGTTTCTCTGATCTATATCCTCGCCAATAACCAATTTTTTACACTGCTCCGCCTTCAAATCCAAATGGGCAGGGTCGAGTGCACAAGCTAGATTGAATTCTACTTTGGAGGCATCCTCCAGAAATTCGACGCCACATTTTACATCTTTGACGCAATTCGTGAAATCTCCGCCCGGATTCCGCCACCCCATTGCTTGCGCCACATTCCACCATTTGGCATTCACTTCGATCACTCCCGATTGCGACGGCTGCTCCGCTAGGGCCACCAATTTTTTCGAAAAATCCTTCTCAAAAGACTCCAGCGTTTTACCCGGTTCCGGCAATCTAATCGCCCCCCCTTCCTTTTGGAAAAATATTTGCTTCTTTTTTAAATATTCTTCAAAGGCGTTGCCTTCCTCCTGGAAAACGATGCAATAAAAGAAATTTTCTTTTGCATTCGTTCCTTTCGGGTTCGGGAGAAAAAATAGGCCTACGTTGGAACCCTTTTTCAAAGCACTGCAATTTTGGCCGATCGGCGGAATAATCGACTGCAAAAGGATATTGACCACCGCATTATTCAGG
>JAISBJ010000032.1 GCA_031266235.1 Puniceicoccales bacterium
TTCATTCGTCTTCTTTACAAAACGCCGCACGTCCGAATCAGTCATATCTTCCCTGTCCTGGCCCGTATTGCTGGAAAATTTTACATCCATTACAATTCCCTCACACCCAGGCGGCACCACCAACGACGTGTCCTTCACATCAGACGCCTTCTCCCCAAAAATTGCACGCAACAACTTCTCCTCGGGCACCAAATCCGTCTCGCTCTTCGGCGTAATTTTCCCCACCAATATGTCGCCGGCCTTGACCTCCGCCCCAATGCGCACAATGCCATCGCGATTCAAATCCTTGAGCGCTATGTCGCTCACGTTGGGAATATCGCGCGTGATCTCCTCCGCCCCTAACTTCGTGTCGCGCGCCACCACCTCAAATTCCTCAATGTGGACCGACGTGAAAATATCCTCCTTGACCAGGCGGTCACTCAAAATAATCGCATCCTGGAAATTATAACCATTCCAGGGCATGAACGCCACCAAAACATTACGACCCAACGCTAACTCCCCACGGTCCGTACCCGCACCGTCAGCTAATATATCGCCCGCCTTGATCGCCTGCCCCTTACTCACAATTGGCCGCTGGTTAAAACAGGTCGTCGAGTTGGAACGAATGAATTTTCGCAAATTATAAACATAAATGCCCGCCGCCGGACTCCCCTTGGGATCCAATTTTTTGGGCATCACGCCATCCTTCGTCACCACAATGCGCGCCGCCGTCACCGAAGCCACAACGCCATCCGCCGCCGCCAACACAACGCTCCGCGAATCCATCGCAACCCTCCGTTCAAGCCCAGTCCCCACAAAGGGCGCTTCCGGCGATAGCAACGGTACCCCCTGCCGCTGCATATTCGACCCCATCAGCGCACGCGACGTGTCATCGTGCTCCAAAAACGGTATCAAACCCGCTACCACCGAAATCACCTGCTTCGGCGAAACATCCATGTAATCAACCTGCGCCCCTTCGACTTCCAAAAATATATCCCGCTGCCGCGCCGCAATACTCCCCGCCAGATTTCCGCCTCCGTCAACCTCCGAATTGGCCTGCGCAATCACATTATCCCCCTCATCGGTGGCATCCAAATAAACAATTTCCTCGGTCACTTTCCCGCCGCGTACCACCCGATAGGGCGTCTCAATGAACCCAAATTCATTGACGCGCGCGAACGTACTCAGGGAATTAATCAAGCCAATATTCGGCCCCTCCGGCGTCTCGATCGGACAAATGCGGCCATAGTGAGACGCGTGCACGTCGCGCACCTCAAAACCCGCTCGCTCACGGCTTAACCCCCCCGGCCCTAGCGCCGATAAACGCCGCTTGTGCGCCAATTCCGAAAGCGGATTGATCTGATCCATAAATTGCGATAGTTGGCTGCGTGTGAAAAAATCGCGTATCGCCCCCATGAAAATTTTCGGATTGACCAGCTTCTGCGGGATAATCGTGTCCACGCTGTTGTCAAATAGCGCCATCCGCTCCCGAATGAGGCGCTCCATCCGCCCCAGCCCAGAACGGCACTGGTTGACCAGCAGCTCCCCGACATTTCTAATGCGGCGATTCCCCAAATGATCGATGTCGTCCGTGTACTCCTCGCCTTTTTTCAGGCGGCATAAAAATTTCGTCGCCTCGACGATATCCACCGTATCGATCAGGCGATCCTCCAAATCCTTACCCAATTTTAGGCGCTGATTTATTTTTTTCCGGCCCACGCGCCCCAGGTCGTAGCGCTTCCGCTCAAAAAATAGACGCGACATCGTCCCGTTCGCATTATTCGCCGTCACCGGCTCACCCGGCCGCAAACGTTTGTAAATTTCTCGTAAAGCATCCTCCGTATTCTTCGCCGGATCCCGCTTCAACGTGCGAATAATTAACCCATCATCCGCCGCCACATTGACCACCTCCAAACGTTCGATGCCCGCCATCTCGAACGCCTGCAGCAATCCCTTCGACAACGCCTCGTGGGCCCGCGCCAATACAATCCCCTCCTTCGCATCCACCACGTCGTCGATCAAAACATAACTCGCCAACTTGCCGTCAACTCTAAAAGATGTCAACTTTTTGTTCTCAATTTTGTAAAAAAGATTTAAAATTTCCTGGTCCGAACCATTGCCAAATGCCCGTAAAAGCGTTGTCAGTAAAAATTTCCGGCGGCGGCGGCGGCGATCCAAATACACGTAAAGCAAATCATTCTGGTCAAATTGCACCTCGAGCCAAGTCCCGCGATCCGGTATGATCCGGAAAGCGTGGAGCAATTTCCCGCTCGCATGCAGCGTCTCCTCAAAACAAATCCCCGGCGAACGGTGTAACTGACTGACCACTACCCGCTCCGCGCCGTTAATTACAAACGATCCGCGCCCTCCCATCATTGGCAATTCACCAAAATAAATCTCCTCCTCGCGCATCTCCCCGCCCTCGCATAGCCGCAACGTGACGTACAGCGAGCCCGCATAGGTCGTCCCGTCGCGCACGCAAAAATCCTCATTGTGCCTGGGCTCGCACACGCGAAAGGAAACATACTCCAGCCGACACTTCCCACCGTAACTCTCAACGGGGAAAAAATCACGGAATGCGCTTTCTAAGCCAATACTTTTCCGACTCCCGGGAGCTACGTCGCTCTGTAAAAATTCCCGAAACGAATTGATCTGATTTTCTATGAAATCGGGCGGACAAATCACCTCCCTCAGCCTACCAAAATTAATTCTATCAGTCATATAATACGCAATCCTTGTTAATGAAAAAATTTATACGCAAAAACAGCCTTGTGAATTCCGCACGTCCTCCACAAAACTGCACAAACCCAATTCAACAAAAGCACAATCCAATTACTTGAGTTCCACTTTCGCGCCCGCCGCTTCCAATTTTTTCTTCATCTCCTCGGCATCGGCTTTGGAAATACCTTCCTTGACGGGCTTCGGCGCTCCTTCGACGAGTTCCTTGGCCTCCTTCAAACCAAGCCCCGTGATCGCCCGTACCTCCTTGATGACGTTAATTTTGTTGTCTCCCGCAGCTGCTAAAATGACGTCAAACTCCGTTTTTTCCTCGACGACTTCGGCCGCTCCGCCCCCAACGGGTACGGCAACCGCTGCCACCGGAGCACTCGCGCTCACACCCCATTTTTCCTCCAGGGCCTTTACCAATCCGGCGATCTCCAAAACAGATTGCGCACTCAACCACTCTATAACTTGATCCTTTGTAATACTTGTCATTTTTTATCCTCCCGAAATAGATTTAGCGGCGAAAATCGCCATTTAAGAGGAATCCTCCTAAACCCATTTCTTAAAAATTTTTTTAAAAAAATATCAATCCCCCCTCACCCTCGCCTGCAAAACATTGACCATGCCCTGGGGCACGGCATTTAGCACGCGGACCAACTGCTGCGCCGGCGCGTTAAATAATGCCAAAATCTGGGCGCGCAACACTTCAAGGGACGGCAATTCGGACAATGCCTTGATTTCGCTGATCTCGAGCGGCGCCTTAGCCAATACGCCGCCTTTAATACCCATTTTTTCCTCATTATCCTTGGAAAATTTACACAAAATTTTCGCCACCCCCGAAGGATCTTCGCCGCCCATCACAATCGCTGTATGCCCCTCAAAACACCTGTCACTCAGCCTCAGGCAACCATTTGCTTCGAGCGCAAGCTTCAAAATGCTATTCTTAACAACGTGACACTCCGCCCCGTTCTGACGTAAATTTTTGCGAAGCGCAGAAATAGCTGCAACCGTCACACGCGAAAAATTCGCAAAATAAACATAGTCCGATTTGCTAAGATGGTTAAAAACTTCATCAACTAAAAACTTCTTCTCTGCCCTCATCTCACTCCTCCTAAACCGCTCCGTAAATGCCCTGCTCCAATTTAATGCTCGGCGTCATGGTCGCACTTAACGAAATATTTTTTATAAAACTACCCGAAATACTCGCCGGCTTGGCCCTCAAAATCACATCAATCGCCGCCCCTATGTTCTCGGCCAACTTCTCAGCCATAAATGACCGCTTCCCCACTACAACCGCCAAGTTCGCCGTCTTGTCCATCTTAAATTCTACGCGCCCCGCCTTAACCTCGCGCACCGCCCCAGCAATGTCCTCCGAAACCGTCCCCGACTTCGGATTCGGCATCACCCCCCGCGGACCAAGAATCCGCGCCACATTTCGCACCTGCCGCATCGCAGAAGGCGTCGCAATCGCCACATCAAAATCCAACCAACCGGACTGAACCTTCTCCAAAAAATCATCTAACCCAGCAAAATCTGCCCCCGCTGCAATCGCTTCCTCCGGCTTCTCCGTAAATACAAGAACCCGGACCCGCTTCCCGCTCCCGTTCGGCAAATTCACCACCCCGCGAACCATCTGGTCACTCTGCTTCGGATCAACTCCAAGATGCAGCGACAACTCAACCGTCTCATCAAAACGTGCCCGCGGCATCCGCTCAAGCAACGCAACAGCCTCTCCAACGGAAAAATATTGGCCCAAATCACCAACTCCTCGACCCATCATTTGACGTCTGCTTCGCTTTTTCATAAACAAATTACAAATATGACTATCATAAACAAATTATAAATATGGCTAGGGCAATTTTCGCCACTGTCAAGCTATTTCTAAATATTTTTTCCATATATTTACGCCACGACCTCTATCCCCATACTCCGCGCCGTCCCCGCAACCATCTTCACCGCCGCTTCCAAATCCTCCGCATTGAGATCCGCCCGCTTCGTCTCCGCAATCTCCTCCAATTGCCGACGCGTCACCTTCCCCACCTTCGTCCGATTGGATACCGCCGACCCCTTGCTGACCCCCGCCGCCTTCTGCAATAATACCGACGCCGGCGGCGATTTTAACTCAAATGTAAAAGAACGATCCGCATATACGGAAATGACCGCCGGGATAATCATCCCCGCCATGTCCTTCGTCCGCGCATTAAATTCCTTGCAAAAACCCATAATATTTACTCCCGCCGAACCTAACGCCGGCCCGACCGGTGGCGCCGGATTCGCCGCTCCAGCCGGCAACTGTAATTTAATCTGTTTTACAATTTTTTTCGCCATAATTTACCCTTTCATTAACTCCGCTTGCCAAAATTCTAATTCAACGGGCACATCGCGCCCAAATAAAGAAACCGAAATCTGCATCTTCCCATTCTCCAAATCAATCGCCATTACCTCGCCCAGCGACTCCACAAACGGACCATCGGTCACCTTTACCCGGTCGCCAACCCCAAATTGTACCCGCTGCACCGGCGCCGCGCTCGCACTGGCTTTCGCCTGATCCAAAATCCGCACCACCTCCTCCTCCCGCAACGGAACCGGCCGCTCGCCACCTACAAAATTTAACACACCCTGCGCGTTGCGAACAAAATACCACGGCAATTGGAGCAACTTTTCCTCCTCATCGTACAATTTCATCCGCACAAATATATACCCAGGGTAAAATTTTTTTACACGATTGTAACGCTTGCCATTCTTAATCTCCACGACCCGCTCCGAGGGCACCAAAACTTCGTCGATCGCAACGCCTTCGTGGACCGCAAATTTGTCGAGATACGCCTTCACTTTGGCCTCCTGATTGGAAAAAACCTGTAAAGCGTACCACCGCGAATCCTGCACCGAAAGCACCATAACCATAATTAATCTCCTAGCCGGCCCCGCACCCAACCACTGCAGAGATCAAAAACGTGGAGCAATGAAAAATCCACAATGGAAACGTAAATGCCCAAAAGCGCCATCCCTACCAAAACAACGGCCACATAGTGGCGCATCTCCTTTTGGTTCGGCCAAGACGCCTGCTTTAGCTCGCCCACCATTTCGCCCCAAAATATACCTAACTTTCTTAGCGGATTTCTCATTATTTTCCCTCTTTTTTTACATTTTTTTGGCAGGAGAAGAGGGTCTCGAACCCCCAACCTACGGTTTTGGAGACCGTTGCTCTTCCAATTGAGCTATTCTCCTCCGATCGTTCATAAAAAAATATTTCTCGCCCCCCTTGTCAATCATTTTTTTACTAATTTTACTCCAAAATTTCCGTAATCCGACCCGCACCGATCGTCCGGCCGCCCTCGCGAATCGCAAAACGCTGCCCCCTCTCCATGGCAATTTTCTTCTGTAACTCGAGCGTCACATTCAAATTGTCCCCGGGCATCACCATCTCTGCATTCTCCGGCAACGATACAATCCCCGTCACATCCGCCGTCCCAAAGAAAAATTGCGGCCGATAACCATTGAAAAACGGCGTGTGGCGCCCCCCCTCATCCTTCGTCAAAACGTAAATCTCCGCCTTTGCCTTGGAATGCGGCGTAATGCTCTTGGGCTTCGCAATCACTTGCCCCCGCTCCACTTCCTTCTTCTCCAAACCGCGCAGCAACAAACCGACATTATCCCCGGCACGCCCCTCGTCGAGCAGCTTGCGGAACATCTCAACGCCCGTGCACGTTGTCTTTTTCGTGTCGCCCAAACCAACAATCTCAACCTCTTCACCAACTTTTACAATGCCACGCTCAATGCGCCCCGTCGCAACCGTACCGCGCCCTGTGATCGAAAACACGTCCTCAACGGCCATTAGCAAAGGCTTATCGATGTCCCGCTGCGGCTCGGGAATATCCCTGTCGAGCGCCTCCAAAAGCTTCCCAATCGCCTCTACGCCCTCCGACTTCCCCTCCAAAGCCGCCAAAGCCGAACCGCGCACCACCGTGATGTGATCGCCGTCAAACTCATACTTCGTTAGCAAATCCCGCACCTCCATTTCAACGAGATCCAACAGTTCCGCATCATCAAGAAGATCAATTTTATTGAGAAAAACCACGATTTTCGGCACGCCGACTTGACGCGCCAGAAGTATGTGCTCGCGGGTCTGAGGCATCGGCCCGTCCGCCGCACTCACCACCAAAATCGCACCATCCATCTGCGCCGCCCCTGTAATCATATTTTTTACAAAATCCGCGTGCCCCGGACAGTCAACGTGGGCATAATGCCGCTTGTCGCTCTGGTACTCGACGTGGGAAACGGCGATCGTCACCGTTTTCGTCGCGTCCCGAACGGTGCCGCCCTTCGTGATCTCGGCGTAGGACCTGCGCTCCGCCAAGCCCTTGTCGGATTGCACTTTGACCAGCGCGGTAGTTAGAGTAGATTTGCCGTGGTCGACGTGACCGATGGTCCCCACATTGATGTGAGGTTTTGTCCTCTCAAAAGTTTCTTTTGCCATTAACTTTTCCTTTTCCTAAAATAATACAAAAATTTTACAATGGAGCCCCCGAGCGGATTTGAACCGCCGACCTCATCCTTACCAAGGATGCGCTCTGCCAGCTGAGCTACAAGGGCCCGACAGAGTCGAAATCCACCGCGGGAGACATCACTTGATGACTCTCGGTTAGAGAACTTGCGAATCGCAGGGCACTTGGTCAATCTTTATTTTGTATATTTGGCCTATTTTTTTTAATTGTCGAAATTTCCCCGCTCCAGGCCACAATTTACAACAAAAAAACCGGAACGAAGAATTTCTCTCCGCCCCGGATAAATCGTAATTAAATAAGTTTTATCTAATATAGACTCTGCAAGCTTCTGCATTAAACAGTTCTTGCGCCTGGGTACCAAAAACTAATGAATCTTCGAAAGAAGCCCCCATTCCTTTCCTGCAAAATTTCAGCGCCTGTTTTCGCTCCGAATTCTTTCAATAAATCCCTTGCCTCTGCAGCTTTAGGATTTACTTTATTGATTTTTCCCAAAAAGAACTTAACCCGGATCTTATCCGGGACCAAATCTAGTGGCGTTCGACCTCTATTATCCATAACGTTCGCATTAATGCCAGGAGCCCCTAACACCTCTTCAATGGCCTCTAAGATGCCACTACTTGCGGCATAATGGAGCGCAGTCCAGCCCCTCTTAGGGCCATTAGCCACCATAGCATTCACATTGATACCCGCTCTTAGCAACACTCTAACGACCTCTCGGCAGCCCTTTTCCGCGGCCAAATGGAGCGCGGTCCTACCATACGCATCCGTAGCATTCGCATCAGCGCCGGGGGCTCTTAGCAACGCTCTAACGACCTCTGCGTGGCCCTTCATTGCAGCCAAATGGAGCGCGGCACAGTCTTCTTCATCCAGAGCATTCACATCTGCGCCTGCGTCTAGCAACAATTTAACGACCTCTACGTGGCCTTTTCCCGCGGCCAAATGGAGCGCGGTATAGCCCTTAAAAGGGCCTTCAACCACCGCAACATTCACATTAATGCCAGCTACATTTAGAAGCGTCCTAATGCGATTCAGGCTGTTATTCTCTGCGGCCAAATGGAGCGCAGTCATACCATTTGCATCCGGAATATCCGGATCATCCGAATTGTCGAATGCTCCCAGGAAGGAGCCAAACATTTTCGCAACGGACAAATGAAATGAGGGCTGGGTAGTCCCCAGAGCATAATTTGTGCTTAATAGGCAACCACTCATTGCAACATATTTAACCATACTTTTTGTACCTAACTTATTCATAATATTTTCCTTTCGGTAACCGAACTACCAAGCACATTAATTTTAATCTGTCAAGCATTTTTTTAATTTTTTTTTAAAAAAAATTAGTATGGCTTGAATTTCCGCTCCAGGCCGCAATACATGTAAAAAAAATCCGAAGCAGAAAATATTTCCCCACCCCGGATAAGTTTTATTTAATATTCAACTTTTAATCAGCTTATTAAGCGAACCTCTACGTTTTTATTCTGCTGCTGCAAACTCAGTGCCCGTTTTCGCTCCGCGACTCACCAATAAATCCACTATCGCTTCACAATCATGATGCGAACCATAGACCATACCCAGCGGTATTTCGCCATCTTCAGTCCTAGCATTCACGACAATGTCAG
>JAISBJ010000084.1 GCA_031266235.1 Puniceicoccales bacterium
CCGCCAGCGCCGCGTCGGCCGTGGTCTCTTGAGATCTCTGAAGCTACCAGGTCATTGTTTAATCTGATATTGCAATGGAGTAACGGAGAACTGGGTACAGAGTTGTATGTATTTCGTAATGCAGCCGATGCACTGATTAATCAGGGAGTGGACATAAATGGGGTTGAAAGATTATTGAATGATGAGTTTAGGCTTCATCCAGGGATATATGATCTAGACAGGCAAAGAAGCATGATGCGTGTATTGGGAGTCGTCAGGTCTCATTGCCATCTTGAGGGGCAAACATTACAAAGGCAACCTACAGGATTTCCGCCACCAGCACGAGAGCCTGAATTCAGAGCGCCACCGCCAGCACAAGGGCAATTTCCGCCGGGAGCTGTAGAATTTAGAACAGTTACGCGTTCGCTGCGAGACATGTTAAGAGATCCGCAGCATCGCCGAGATTTGAATACTCAGAATGATGAGGGTGAAACGCCGCTATTTATAGCCGTAATCAATAGAGACGAAGACAATGTGAGAGCCTTCCTTGAATGCCCGGAAACTGGTGTAAATATACCCAATGGCAATGGTCTAACGCCGTTGCACGCTGCCGTTGAGTTAGGTTTTACGAATATAGCGATTCTATTGATCCGCGATAGGCGTACTAATGTCAATGCGCAAAATGGAGAGGGAAATACGCCGCTGCTCCTGGCAGCAATGAGAGAAAATGCTGAGATAGTGCAAATATTGCTTCAACATCCGGCAATTAATATCAATGCGCAAAATAGAGAAGGAAATACGCTGCTACACCTGGCAGTAATGGAAGGGAATGCTGAGATAGTGCAAATATTGCTTCAACGCCCGGCAATTAATATCAATGCGCAAAATAGAGAGGGAAATACGCTGCTACACCTGGCCGCAATGAGAGAAAATGCTAGGATAGTGCAAATATTGCTTCAACGCCCGGATATTAATGTTGATATACCAAATGGAGATGGCATCACGGCGAGGATGATAATCGATGATTTGGCGGCAAGAGAGGAAGGCTTCATGCAGTGAACAATGATCGAGAGTTTGGCGAATTCATAGTAAGGTATTTTTTTAGAGAATTGCGAAAATGTTTTTAAAATTGAAAATATTTTTCTATATCGTTCGCGGAAAACTTTATTTTGATTTTTTCGAAAAAAAGTTTGAATATGTGTAGAAAGTTCCTAGAAAATGGGCCATGATCATAAGGCCAAAGATTCGCGGTTTTATATGCATCACGGCGCATCCCGAAGGCTGTCGGCAAAATGTCCTGGAGCAGATCAATTATGTGAAGGCCCAGGGCAAAATTGCCGATTCCCCAAAAAAAGTGCTTGTCATCGGCGCTTCTACGGGCTATGGTTTAGCGAGCCGCGTTGTGGCGGCGTTTGGTGGCGGAGCGGATACGATTGGCATTTATTTTGAGCGCCCGGAAGCGGATGGCAAGCCGGCTTCGGCTGGGTTTTACAATGCGCGTGCTTTGGACGAATTTTCGCGAGCGGAGGGGTACATTTCGGAAAGTATCAACGGCGATGCATTTTCCGACGCGGTCAAGGGGGAGACGATCGAGTTAATTCGTAAGAAATTTATCAAAATAGATTGTGTTATATATAGTTTGGCGTCGCCGCGGCGGACGGACCCCCTGTCGGGCGAGACCTACAAGTCGGTGTTGAAGCCGATTGGCGCTACTTTTTCCGGGAAGACGGTCAACACGGATACGGAGCAAGTTTTAGAAATTTCCATTGATTCGGCGACGGAAGAGGAAATTGAAGCGACGCGCAAAGTTATGGGCGGCGAGGATTGGGAGCGATGGATTGATCAGCTTCTTGCGGCGGATGTTTTGGCTGAAAATGTAAAAACTTGTGCCTATTCTTACATTGGCCCCGAGGTGACGTGGCCGATTTACGCCCATGGGACGATCGGGCGAGCTAAAGATCACCTGGAGCAATCTGTAAAAAACATTCAAAATAAATTAAAAAATTTACAAGGCGACGCGGTAATTTCGGTGAACAAGGCGGTCGTGACGCAGGCAAGTTCGGCCATACCGGTGGTACCGCTTTACAATTCGGTGTTATTCAAAATCATGAAGCAAAAAGGGCTCCACGAGGGCTGCGTTGAGCAGATGTACCGTTTATTTGCCTCGCATTTTGGTGTCGATCGCGATGAAAAGGGGCGGCTTCGCCTCGATAATTTGGAGATGCGCGACGATGTGCAGCGGGAAGTGAAAGCGATTTGGGATAAAATTTTAACAGAAAATTTACGAAAATTGTCGGATTTCGAAGGCTACCGCCAGGATTTTTTACGATTATTTGGCTTTGGTGTGGCCGGCGTAGACTACGGAAAAGATGTAAAAATTCAATAATCTCCGCCGAAGTCGTAAAAAATAAAAGCAAAAAAAATATGAATTCCGCAGAATTAAGGCAAAGTTTTTTAAATTTTTTTACACAAAAGGGGCATAAAATTGTCCCGTCGGCGTCGCTATTGTCGGAGTCGCCCAATCTATTATTTACAAATGCGGGCATGAATCAGTTCGTGCCGATCCTCCTCGGCGAGCGGGCGATCCCGTTTTCGCGGGCCGCGGATACGCAAAAATGCATTCGCGCAGGCGGAAAACACAACGATTTGGAAGACGTCGGCTTCGACACGTACCACCACACGTTTTTTGAAATGCTCGGCAACTGGTCTTTCGGCGACTATTTTAAGGGGGCCGCGATCGAATTTGCGTGGGGACTTTTGACAAAAATTTGGCATTTTCCTAACAATCGCCTCTACGTCACCGTTTACTCGCCCGGCGCGGGCGATCCCGCCGAATTTGACTGCGAGGCGTACGACTTTTGGCGGCATATTTTTGAGGCGGAGGGGTTGGATCCGGCGGTCCATATTTTAAAATTTGGTAAAAAAGAAAATTTTTGGATGATGGGCGACGGAGGGCCCTGCGGCCCGTGCTCGGAAATTCACATTGATTTAACAAAAAATGGCGACAGTCGAGGGCGCCTGGTTAATGGCGATTCGCCGCTCTGCATCGAAATTTGGAATCTCGTTTTTATGCAGTTCAATGCTCAGGCCGACGGCACTTTTGCCCCCCTCAAAAACAGGCATGTCGACACCGGAATGGGGTTGGAGCGTGTGGCCGGAATTGTAAAGACGACGAAAAATTTCTCAGATTTTTCACAATTCCCCTCCAATTACGATAGTGATTTATTTACGTATATTTTTGACAAAATTACCGCTTTGTGCGGGAAAATTTACCGTGGGACCATCGCAGCGGACCGCGAATCCATGGCGGAGCAGGAGAAAATCGACTTCGCATTCAGGGTTATTGCAGACCACATTCGGGCCCTGACTTTCGCGATTGCGGACGGGATTTTGCCGGGGAATGAAGGCCGCCACTATGTTTTGCGGCGGATTTTGCGGCGCGCGATTATTTTCGCAAAACGTTTACAATTTCCGGCCGGGAATTTTACAACTTTAGCAGAGGCGGTCGTCGATCAAATGGCGCCGATTTTTCCGGAATTGCGGCGTAATTGTAAAATAATTTTCGAGACCATTGCCGCGGAGGAAGCCATGTTTGAGCGGACGCTCGACCGCGGAATTTTGTTGCTGGAAAATACTTTTGCGCAGGCCAGAAATGGCGAAATTAGCGGCCGCGACGCGTTTACGCTCTATGACACCTACGGTTTCCCCTTCGATTTGACGCAGCTGATGGCGCGGGAACGCGGGTTAAAAATTGATGAAAAAAGCTTTAAAAATGAGTTGGAAACGCAGCGCGAGCGTGCGCGCAATGCGCAGAAAAAGTCGCAGGTTGTCGTCGCCGACGGGCCACTAAATGGGGCGACGCCATTCGTGGGCTACGGGCAATTGGAGGGCGTCGAAGCAAAAATTTTACAAATTATTCCCGCCGAAGATGGGGCTTTCGTTACCGTCGATCGCACGCCGTTTTACGGCGAAATGGGCGGAGAAATGGGAGATTCCGGGACGTTGATCTGTCGTGGGCGGGCGATTCCCGTGCTCGACACGTTGCGCAATGCGCAGGGGATATTTTTACATAAAATTGCGCGAAACGCCGAATTAAATTCTAGTGAAAAAATTGTTTTAAACGTGGATATTCCGCGGCGAGAGGAAATCCAGCGCCACCACACGGCGACCCATATTGTGCACGCGGCGCTGCGAAAAATTTTGGGCGATCACGTCAAGCAGTGCGGGTCCTGCGTCGGCGATCGCGGTTTGCGCTTCGATTTTAATCATTTTTCGGCGCTGACGCACGGGGAGTTGGATGCTGTCGAAGATTTTGTCAACACTATAATTTTAAAAAATTTGCCTGTCACGGCCCAGGAGATGCCTTTTAGAGAAATTCCGGCGGCGTGCATCGCCCATTTCAACGAAAAATACGGCGAAACGGTGCGCGTCCTGTCCATCGGAGACGTTTCCGTGGAGCTTTGCGGAGGCTGCCACGCGGCGGCGAGCGGCGAGCTCGGATTGTTAAAAATTGTAAAAGAAAGCGCCATTGCGGCGGGCGTGCGTCGTATCGAAGCCGTTGTTGGGCGTGCGGCGAGGGCTTACGCGGATCGCCATGTCGCCATTGTGGGTGAATTGGCGCGGCAATTTTCTGTAAAAAATGATGAAATTTTAGTAAAAATTCAGCAATTGCAACATTCTAAAAATGCTGTGGAGCGCCGCTTGCGTGCGATTTTAGAAAAAAATAATCGGCAAATGTTCGATGAAATTTGTCAGCGGATAATTTGTGAAAATAATCTAAAAAAAATATGCGGAATTTTTGAAATTGACAATTCCGATGATTTGCGATCTTTAGCTGCGCTTGCCGCGAAAAAAGAGATCTGTGACGTCATCATTTTCGGCGGAAATTTGGCGGAAGGGGCGGTGATCGCTGTAAATTGCTCATCAAAAGCGGTTGAAAAAGGTTGCGGCGCAGCCAATATAACGCGGCAAATCGCGGTGCAATTCGGCGGCAAAGGCGGCGGCAGTCCCGCCTATGGCACGGCCAATGTGCCGAAAAAATTGGAGGCGAAAGACCTGGAAAGTTTAAAATTTTGAAAAATTGCGTGAAATTTATTTGCATTTTAATGTAAAATGTTTAGAATTTTTTGGAGCATTTATTTTTTTGGAGCAAAAGCTGAGGAGTTTTTAACTCCTCAAGCCCGCTTTGTGGGCTGCACGTTTTACGTGCAGCTTTTGCTCCAAGCCCCACACAAAATATTGCTAAAATTTAGTTAAAATATCGCCCCATAATCTCCCAATAGTGAAGTAACTTTTCGAAACTGTAGATTGCATTGGCGGGGCTCGTCGAAGGTAAAACAGTCACATTAATTGAAAAATTTTTCGCAAAATATTTACCATACAGCTGATAAGCTCGGCGGCCGTTGGTAAAAATATGTTTAATGCTGGCGTTTCCCAACAAAAATGGCAGGTCCGCTGGCGTGACATTTCCGATGCGGCTGTCATCCGAACCTTCAATGTCGCAACTGCGAACGACGTCCCAAAGCGCAATTTTATGGCCGAGCAACATCCGCTTTTTCCGATCGACATCGGGCGGAACGGGATCCGTTTTGGTGAGGTGGGCGATGATTTTCCAGAACCGATTTTGGGGATGGGCGTAGTAAAATTCCTGTTTTCTTGAGGCCACGGACGGAAAAGTCCCCAGAATGAGTATTGTCGATTTTTTGTTAAAAATAGGTAAAAATGGGTGTTCGAAATGGGCCATTCGGGGAAAAATTTTGGCAATATTGCCTGAATATTTTGGGTTCATATTCCCTTTTTTCGGCAGCCATCAAGCAATTATTTTTCGAGAAATCGATGCGTTTTGGGCCAGTTTAACCATTTTGGGAATTTTTACATTTTGCGAAAGATTTTTCTATGTTTTTTACTGTAATTAAAATAATTTTACTTTCACTAAAAATCGGGAAGCAATAAAAAATAAAATTTTTTTAATTAAATGCTTGACAACTTTAAATTTTGTACAGAAAACAAATGCCATGGAAAGAGTATTCAAAATTATATTATGGACTCTAGTATTTGTGGGCGCAAGCAACGCGAGTATAGGAAAGAGAGTATCGGTCTTGTGTGTTACGGACTTACATTGCTGTGAACAATGTTATCCGTGGATGATAGATCAAATAAATGTGAGAGCACGAACTGTAGATCATGTCATATTCGTGATCAATGGCGATGTGATGACGAAAATAAGGCCAACTCTTGATGGAAAAGGTTATGAGGTTGTGCCGACGGGCCCTGGAGATTCTCATGAGGATCGCTTAGGATTGTTCGAAGCTTTTTTAAGAGGAATCCTTCAGAATCCGAATGTGGAAGTTATTATAAATATGGGAAACCACGAGTTTATGCATCTTCGGGAATTTATGAATTTTATCCGAAGGATGAGAGCCGCCTTTCCCGATCGATTTTTTGTGACTACTAATGTGCAGGTAGGCGGTGGATTGGCCGGATTGGTACAATCTTCTGTTGATCGACATGGGATAACATTTGTTGGCTATTGCACAGCAGATATTTTTGGAACCGATCTACACTATGCCGCTGCTCGCCGCGATGGTTACTTTGTTGCTAAACCAGGAGGAAAAAAGGCGAATTGTGCTGCTCATAATGAAAGATTTAAGGGTACGCTTAAAAGCGTAAACACTCCCGCAGTCGTCATTTTATCTCATGAAAACCGTAAAACAACTGCGCGATATGTTGAACCATTAATGCATTCTTTTCCTCCTTGTGTGAAGGAAAAGGATCTTGTTCTTGGGCATGATCATTCTGATTGTCGGCCGAATCAAAAATCAAAGCGGCCCTATGGCATTTTCCGTAAACAAAGAAATAAAGTTACCATACCTAAATCTACTGCTCTGGGTACTCCCGTTGATGTATCTTTCTCTGAGGCGGATCTCGTTATTGCGCCGAGACCGTTTGGTGAAAGTATGGAAGCTTTCGATTTCGAACTGTTGTAACCACAAAATCAATCGGAATAGCTTTGGCATTTTTGGCGGAGAGAGAGGGATTCGAACCCTCGAGCCCCGTTTTGCAGGGCTACCTTCTTAGCAGGAAGGGGCTTTCGACCACTCAGCCATCTCTCCTCCAGATGCCCACAGCTAGCGAACAAATCCCGTCGGTCAAGGAAAAGTTTGCCGCCATGGCATTTCAACTATTTGATAAAAAATTATAAAAACTAATCAGCGGGCGCCGAAAATATTGACTTTCCCGGATTTTAAACGATACAGAAACGACATGAGAAAGCTGGATGTGTCGTGTTTTATTTTGTTTCATTACCTCTGTCATCAGACAATAATAAGCAAATAGCGACATTTTTGCCTTCCGAGGAACTCGGCCTGACAGCCACATCATCTGACTTGCTGGCTTTTTTTAAAAGAGTAAGGAATGAATTCAATAATAAAAATCACGCTCACCCCAGCAAATCACTATCCTACATAACTTAAAAAAAAATCCAGACAAAAATACAAAAATCGAAAAATTTTTTCGGCAGGCGGATAAAATCGCGAAAAATGATTTATTTTATTGGCAAAACGGAAATAGATTATTTAATGTGACGCTGAAGTGAATAGTTTTTCTGAATTCGTGAAGGACTGGGGGTATTGGGCGGTATTTCTGGGGGCGATCGTGGAGGGCGAGGTGGTGATTTTGACGGCGAGCGCGCTGGCAGCCTACGAGTATCTGTCCATTTACTATGTTTTTTTGGTATCTTTTTTGACGACGGTCATTGTCGACCAGGTATTATTTTGGCTTGGGCATCGGATGGGGACGGAGTGGATTACGACAAAATTCAAGCGGGTGGCGAAGGTCAGGGATGAGGTTTTCAATCTTTTGCGAAAAATGGATGTATTATTTATATTTTCTTTTCGATTTATTTACGGCATTCGGATGGCGAGCCCGCTTATTATCGGTTCGGCGCACGTCAACCCCTATCGTTTCGCGCTTTTCAACACGCTTTCGGGCCTAGCCTGGGCGTTCATTACCTGTTTTATCGGCTATGTTGTGGCGGACATGGTGATGGACGGCCGGCTCGATTCCATGCCGCGTTCCTATTTGATTTTGATTTTGCTGATCATCATTGCTTTAGTCGTTGGGATAGGTTTGAAGTTCAGGAGAGCTAACCGCCAATCGCCTCCCGACGTTCCGGATCAAACGCCGGACAAATAATATTTCGGCGGAAAATTTTTTGGCCCAGATTGATAAAAATTTATAAAATTTGCCAAATAATTTACTTTCCGGGGCGACCTGGATTTTCCACGAAAATAAGTCTAAAATTTGAAAAAATTTCCCACCCAATATTTTGACAATCCCATAAAAATAATTTATTTTATTGGCAAATCATAATAATTTATTTAACTCACAGCACCCGCAAGTAATTTAAAATCTCGGAATGTAAAATGATTGGAAAATTTTTAAAGTTGTTTTCAGGGCGCCATTATAAAAAATTTTTACGGAAGTGTCAGCCCAAAATTAAAGCGATTTACTCCCATGAAAGGGCCTATCAGGCGCTGGATGAGCCGTCCCTGTGTACCAAAACTATGGAGTTTATGGAGCGCTACCAAAAGGGTGAGTCCCTCGATAGCCTGCTGCCGGAAGCCTTCGCACTCGTAAAAGAAGGGGCGCGGCGCCTCTACGGGCGGACCATCGAAGTCTGCGGCCACGAACTCCCCTGGAATATGATCCACTACGACGTCCAACTCATCGGCGGCATTGCGTTGCATGAAAATCGCATCGCGGAAATGGCGACCGGCGAAGGTAAAACCCTCGTGGCCACTCTGCCCCTCTACCTCAACGCCCTGACCGGCCGCAATTGCCAGCTGGCGACAGTCAATGATTACCTCGCGCGCCGCGATTCCGAGTGGATGGGCTACCTTTACAATTTGCTGGGGCTCTCCGTCGGCTGCATCCAAAGCGGCATGTCCTCCGAAGAACGCCACGAACAGTACGACTGCAATATCACCTACGGCACTTCTTCGGAATTCGGCTTCGATTATCTACGCGACAACGGCCTGGCGAGCTCGCTGGAGGAGCAGGTGCAGAATGACCACTATTTTTGCATCGTTGACGAAATTGACTCGATTTTAATCGACGAAGCCCGCACGCCGCTGATTATCTCCGGCCCGAGTTTCGAGGAAAAAGAAGCTCCGTATCAAGAAATTAAGCCCCTCGTGGAACGGATTGTTGCGCTGCAGCAGACAATGTGTAATAAGTTAATCGACGAAGCGCGGGATCTGTTGGCTACGGACGTTCAGAACCAGGACGCCTATAAAAAATTGTGGAAAGTGAGACAGGGGATGCCTAAAAATCGCCAGCTCATGCGGCTTTTGGAAAACGGTTCCTACGCCAAGCACCTCGATAAATTTGATTTGGAAGTGGGGGCGGATATTAATCGCGAGCTGCGCACGGAGTTGAAGGAGGAGCTCTATTTTTCCATCGACGAGAAAGGCCACCAGGTGGATCTGTCCGAGATCGGCCACACGGCCCTCTACCCCCAGGACCTCGACGCCTTCGTTTTACCAGATTTACCACTAATTTACTCCGAGATCGACGGCAATTTTACAATGAGTCCCGAAGAAAAACTCAGTAAAAAGCAGGCCTCGGAAGCAATTTTTGTTGAAAAAAGTGAGAAAATTCACTGCCTCCACCAATTGTTGCGCGCCTACAGTCTCTACACCCGCGACGAGGATTACGTCATCCAGGGGGGCAAGGTGATCATCGTCGACGAAAATACGGGGCGAGCGATGCCGGGCCGCCGCTGGAGCGAGGGTTTACACCAGGCGGTCGAGGCGAAAGAGGGCGTAAAAGTGGAGAAGGAGTCGAAAACATACGCGACGATTACCATCCAAAATTACTTCCGCATGTACGAAAAACTGGCCGGCATGACCGGGACGGCCGAAACCGAAGCGCAGGAATTTTTTGACATTTACAAACTCAACGTCATGGCGATCCCCACTAACGCCCCCTGCCGCCGACTCGATCACAATGACCTCATTTACAAAACCCGCCGCGAAAAATATGCCGCCGTCGTCGAGACGATTAAAGAAGCGCACCAAAAACAGCAGCCGGTATTGGTGGGGACGGCGTCCGTCGAAGCGTCGGAGCTGCTCGGTCACATGCTGAAGCGCGAAAAAATCAAACACACGGTCCTGAACGCGAAATTCCATGAAAAGGAAGCGGAAATTGTCGCCCAAGCGGGGCAGCCGGGCGCCGTAACCATCTCGACGAATATGGCCGGCCGCGGCACGGATATTAAGCTAGGCGCGGGTGTCGCCGAGTGCGGGGGGCTCTACGTCATCGGCACGGAGCGCCATGAATCGCGGCGCGTCGATCGCCAATTGCGGGGGCGTTGTGCGCGGCAGGGAGATCCCGGTGTCTCGCGATTTTTCGTCTCCCTCGAAGACAGTCTCATGCGCCTATTCGCCGGTTCGGGATTCATCGCCGGTGTTTTGGACCGCAATTTCCTGGAGGGCGAGGTCCTCGAACACCCCCTTTTGAATCGCTCCATCGAGTCGGCCCAGAAGAAAGTCGAGGCCTATAATTATTCCGTGCGCCGGCGCTTGCTCCAGTACGATGACGTCCTCAATAAGCAGCGGGAGATCATTTACGGCATGCGCAACCAGGTCCTCGCCGCGGAAAATACCCGCGACCTGCTCTTTTCGCTCATCGAAGACGAGGTTTTCGCCCAGCTCGCCTCCTGCATACTCGGTAAAAAAGATCGCTTCGGGGATAGCCCGAATTTCGATTCCGTCGTCAGTTCTTTTAACATTTATTTTCCAATTGCCCTTAAGCGGGAGGATTTGGAGGGCTTCGAGGACGCGAAGGAGGCGGCCGATTTCGTCATGGAGAAGGTCAAAGCTGCCTATTCGGTGAAATTGGGAGTGGAAGGCGATTTGCTAGGGGAAATGGAACAGTACGCTATATTGAGTGCGATTGATCACAATTGGCAGGATCATCTGACGGAAATGGAGGAGTTGCGACGCAGCGTAGGTTTGCGGGGTTACGGCCAGAAAGATCCGCTCAATGAGTATAAGCACGAAGCGTTTAATTTTTTTGAAACGTTGATCGCGCAGATCCGCCGCGAGCTCTGTAGCAAAGTATTTCGCATTGCGTCCAGCGACCATTCGCTGAGCCTCATGATTGGGCATCTCCTCAAGGACGAAAAATTTTTAGGCCGGAAGAAGAAAAAGGGCAAAAAAAATGATGACAAACTCATGAATTTATCGTTTAATCACAGCGATGAATAATAACCAGGACCGCTGTTCATTTTGCGGGAAACATCAGGCGCTCGTGCGAAAATTAATTGCTGGGCCGGCGGGTATTTTCATTTGCGACCGCTGCGTGACTGTCTGCGTAGCGGCACTCGACCGCGAGATCCGGGGATTTTCCGGGCGAATCGGCGCGAAGAGGGGTGCTTTCACCGAGGATCTGGGCGAACAAAAGGATGGAGAAGACACGCCTTTCACGTTCAAATGCACCGTACCTTCGGCGCTGAAAAAGATGTTGGACGAGTACGTCATTGGTCAAGATCATGCTAAAAAAGTGTTATCGGTGGCGGTCTACAACCACTACAAGCGCCTGGTTTCGCTGGGGATTATTGCCGACGAAGGGGATCCATCGGAGCGGCGGTTAGCCAACGAAGACACGGAGATTGAAAAGAGCAATATTCTTTTGATTGGGCCGACGGGGAGCGGTAAAACGCTGCTGGCGAAGACCCTGGCGCGGGCATTGGACGTCCCCTTTGCGATCGCCGACGCGACGACTCTGACCGAAGCGGGATACGTGGGCGAGGACGTGGAAAATATTGTTCTGCGCCTGCTGCAAAACGCCGACTACGATGTCAAAAAGACGGAATGCGGCATTATTTACGTGGATGAGATCGACAAGATCGGGCGCAAGACGGAGAATGTTTCGATTTCCCGGGACGTTTCCGGCGAGGGCGTACAGCAGGGCCTCCTCAAGATTTTGGAGGGGACGGTTTGCAATGTGCCGCCAAAGGGGGGTCGCAAGCACCCCGAAGAGGAGTACATCAAGGTCAACACGGAAAATATTTTGTTTATTTGCGGGGGGGCGTTCGCCGATTTGGATAAAATTGTAAAGGATCGCATCGGGAAGAAAATTTTGGGTTTTGACACAATTTTACAAAATTCTAGCCAAGAAGAGGAAAATATTTTACGCCGCGTACAGTCGGAGGACCTCATCCATTTCGGCCTAATTCCTGAGTTTATCGGGCGTTTGCCGGTGATTTCCGTGCTCGACGAGCTCCGCGAAGAGGATTTGATCCACGTTCTGACGCGTACGAAAAATGCTTTGGTGAAGCAGTACCAGAAGCTATTGTCCTGGGACGGGGTTGCGCTGGAGGTGACGTCGGAGGCGGTCCGCGAAATTGGGAAAATCGCGTTGACGCGCAAGACCGGCGCCCGAGCCCTCCGCTCCATTATGGAGGAAATTATGATGGATGCGATGTATCATTTGCCCGACCAAAGGGACGTCGAGCGCTTGACCATCGACGAAGAGGCGGTCCGGAAAATTGAAAATTTGTCGAGAAAATTTTAAAAAATTACTACTGAGCAGCGCTTGTGTACTCGGAATGGCGTCCGTTTGCGGGGAGCAGTCGGCGTGGGAGGAGCAAGTCGAAGCCATCAAAAAGCTCGCCGAGACCGGTTACCTGGACGAATCGGAAAAGGCGGGGCAAGTTTTGCTGGACAACATCGTTTTGCGGGATGGAGTCGGCGGAGAACGCGCTCGATTGTTGGAATTGCTCGGTGGGTTTAGTATGAAAGGTGGGCGCCATCGCCGGGCTGCGGACTATTATTTGCGGGCGAGAGGGGATGCGCCCGACCCAGCGGAGACCAATCGTTACCTCGTACTCGCGGCCGATGCCTACTACTCCAACGGCGATTACAGTCTGGCGACGGCACTTTACCTGGAGCGCCAACATCTGGCGGCGGACGAAGAAATTTTATTTCGCTACGGCTGTGCGCTGCTCCACGGCGGTAGCTGGGATGAGGCGGAGCAATTGACTTTCCAAAGCGAGCGCATTCGGGCGAAATTCGATTGGAATCGGGCGGCCTATTGGTACAAAAAAAATGATTTCGAAAAAGCCTGCCGCTATTTGGAACCGTGGCTTGGGGACCGTACGTTGGGTTTAGCGGCACATTATTTTTACGCGCAGATGCGCTATCGTCTGGGGGATTGCGACGGAGCGACGCGGGCCATAGAGCTCGGGCTGCGGTACTACGGGGAGCGGCCGGGCGACGGAGATTACGAGCGGCTTTTGTGTTTACAATTGAGGATTGCCCTGGAGCGCGATGATCCTATTACGGCGGCTGCGGTCGAGCGTACGCTGCGGGCGCTGGGCGATGGCCATCTGGGGGCGATGCTACTGGCGAAGGCGACGGGATTGCGCCGTGCGGGAAAGGTTGCGGAGGCGCTAGTTGCGTTGGATGAGTTGGAGCGCCATTTACCGGGAGAGGCGCGCTATTTACGCGGGGAAATTTTTTTCGAAGGCGGTGGAGTGGAGCGTGCGCTGGAGGTATTCAAGGAATTGGGGAAAATGGAAGGGCGGATGGGGTACATTGGTCGGCTACGGCAGGCGGATTTGGAGCACAGATTAGGAAATTTTTCACATGCGGAAGGGATTTATGTGGAATTGCAGCGTGGGGTAGGTAGCATGGGATGGATGGAAGGGAAAGAAACAGTTTTTGAGTACATGGGGGCGAAGATTGGGCGGAGTCGGCGGGCGCAGGGTTACGGGGAGTGACGGCCTTTGGAGTAAAATAATTTACAATAAAATAACTTCTGCGTGCGCTTTAGGATGGATATTAAGGCGCAGCAGGCGCACCAGGCGGACCGGGCGGATCACCAGCAGGCGCAACACCAGGCTGAGGCTTAAGATTATTCAAAGACATCGCTCTCCGCCTAGGCGCAGGAGCAGGACCGGGCGGAGGCCCAGCAGGGCCGGGAGGAGGAGGATCAGCAGCAGCACCGGGCGGCGCACCATCATCCGCATCATCCGCATCATCCGCATCATCAGTATCAGAGGCAGTGCTTTTAAATTGAGTATCATCAGTATTAGAAACACCGTGCTCAGAGAGAGCACCCGATCCAAACTGTCCCTCATTAGGATCCCATGCTCCTCGTCGCTCGTCTACAAGGTTTACTTCCTCAACTTCTTCTTCTTCGAACACGAAAGGATACTCCTTTATGCGGTCCGCAAGCGTTGTAGGGTGTTCCCTGAGCGCTCCATCGCAATCCGCACCCTTCTTTATGGGCGTTACATAAACATGGGAAATCTCAATCTTTTGGAATAGAGAAGGCCCAAGTGCATTGGATGCGAGAAGCTTCATCTTTTTTAGATGGCTAGTTTCTTCTTGCACTCTTTCCCTTTGCGCTTCTTCGTCTTGTCTTTTTATATCGGCGAGAAGTTCCGCAGTAAAATCGAGGGGATCTCGTTGAAATCTCCTAAATTCATCCTCGGTAAGTCCTTGAAGAAATTTGTTAGCATATCCGCGTATTGTAGCTTTGTCATCATCGGTGAGTCTTGGTGAAGCGTTCAAAATGGTCTCAAAATTGGCGAGACCGGACATGACCGTTCGATTGTGTTGCAATTGATCTGGAATGATATACAATTTATTAACAGACTTGGGATCGTTTTCGGGATAGGTGCAATGGGCGCAGATGGAGTCATCCTTACTAATTGTTGAAAAAAAAGCCGCTTTATCGACGAGTTTTGCCAGTTCTTGGGGATTTTCTAAGTATTTCTGTCGGATCTTCGGTGGCATAGATTTTAACAATCCTGTCAAAAATAATTTTGCTTTATTTCGAGCTCTACCGGTCAATCCCTTGGGGACCCTTGCGGCAATTATATTTTCTACGGTTACCGGTTTTTTTACACCCTCTAAACTTACGTTCTCTAGCGCTGTATCGATATTTTCTACATTTGAATCGATTTCTTCTTTTTTTACATCGGCCAGTTTAACGGTCGTCCCTTGGTATTCCGGTATGGCGCGGGCATTTTTGGTCGCTTTGGCAAGGGCTGCGTTGGCTAATTCCTCTGGAGACTTTATTTCTGCGGCTGCTTCTGTTTCTGCGGCTGCTTCTGCTTCTGCGGCTGGCTTTTGTTCGGCTGCTGCTTTTAAAAACGTTCCCATGGCACCGTTGTCTATTAGCGCTTGTCTTTGGGCCCATGGAAGTTTCATGAAAGCATTCAGCGCCTTTGCTTGTTGTTGTTGTTTTGCTTTAGCATCGTCACCCTCTTTTATTTCTAGGAAATCTGGTACGTCTTTTCCGCAGGCGGTTTTCAGCGTGTCTATAAGCGATTTAGCGTCTGTGTCTGCTAATGTTTTAACTGGAACAGCGGGGGAGCTAGCCATTCCTACTCGTATATATCCAGAAGTATCCGCTTGGAATTCCCTTTGGCGGATTTGCGCCATCAGGTCTTTAGGATCTAGCGTAGCGGCATTTGCAATGCCCATCTTTTCCGCAAGCCCTCGAAACGCTTCTAAACCTAAACCTGCATTACCTCCGACGCCTCCTACACTCATATAACCATCCGGGGGAAAATTTATAAGAAAAATATAAAAAAATCAAATAAAATTTAACAAATGCAGCCCGGAAATATTTATAAATGAGCGCTAGAGGCCCTGGCAACGTAAGTTTTCAATAAAACCGTGGGTTAATTTTTTTTTTGGAGAAATATTTTTTATTTTAAAAAATCGTCAAAAAATTAAAAAAAGACGCTAAAAAAACAAAAAAACGTCAAAAAAAGACTAGGTAATCTACGGTACACCCGATGCCTGACGGCCGTTGCTTCCTTCCGGACCTGGCGGAGTTAGTCGGCTCTAGGTTACATAGCACCCAGTCTCCCTCTAATTGTGCTGTATTTTTCCGTTCGTCAACGAAAAATTTGTCGCTTTATTTGTCCGCCGAAGGCTCGTCCGCCTGAGGTTCGAGAAGAGCCGTGAAACGTTCTTGTAAAACTTCATCTGTCAAACCAAAATGGCGCCCAAGCGTAAAAAATAGAAAAAACAGCTCATCATGAAACAATTGCAGCTCTCTTCCGTTAATTATTAGAAAATAATTATAAAAAATTTCCCCAAAGAGCCTACCTCTTGCTTCTTGCCGAATTTGGACCGCGTCGAAATTTGCTTGCGTTATGATAAGATTCGCCGTGATATCAAACTCCGCAGTCCCTTCTTGTCCTGTGAAAAATTCTCTAATTTTAGCTTCTTTTATGTAGTTGTAAAAATAATATTTCTTCCCATTAAGAGTGACGCCCCGATCGGACTGATCGCACGGCTTCCCATCGATTGGACAGTGTGGCCGCGGAATAGACAGTCGAAGGGCACAACGCTCGTACTCTGAGAGCTCTGAATCAATATATATAGGTTCAGTATATGTCGGTACAGAGCCGCTGCACGGCGAACTTAATAACACTAGTGAATAAACTAAGAATGATTTTTTATTTTCCATGGTCTGTTTCTCCTATATTATTTTCACATGTCAAGCTTTTTTTAATTTTGTTTGGAGATATTTTTATAATTCGAACCTACAGATCGAAAATATTTTTTTGTGCTTTCCATTTTTTCTTTTCTATTATCTATCGAAGCTATGATTGAGGACGCTTATTCGCCCCGCGATTTGGAGCAAAAATGGTACGCGAAGTGGCTCGAAAATAATATTTTTGCGCGGAAAATTTCGCCCGATCGCCCCCCCCATACGATTGTCATCCCGCCGCCCAATGTCACCGGAATCCTCCACATGGGCCATATTTTGAATAATACGATCCAGGATGTGCTGATCCGCCGCGCGCGGCAAAAAAATCGATCCGCGTTTTGGGTCCCCGGTACCGATCACGCCGGCATTTCCCTGCAAATTAAAGTGGAAAAGGAGCTCGCCGAAAAAGGTAAAACTCGCCACGACGTCGGCCGCGAAGCGTTCCTGGAACTCGCTAGAAATTGGCGCGAAAAACATGGGAGTATCATCCTCGAGCAGCTGAAAAAATTGGGCATTTCCTGCGACTGGTCCGCCCTAAAATATACGCTGGACCCCGATTATTACCGAGCGGTCATCTCGGCTTTTGTAAAATTATACCAGCGTGGTTACATTTACCGGGGTTTGCGGCTGGTAAATTGGTGTCCCGTGAGTATGACGGCCCTCAGCGACGAGGAGGTGATCATGCGGGAGCAGCAGGCGATACTCTACTCCATCAAGTACGAAATCGTCGAAAAACCGGGAGAATTCCTCATCGTTGCGACCACGCGTCCGGAGACTATCATGGGCGATGTGGCGATCGCGGTCCACCCCGAGGACGAGCGCTACGGAAATCTGGTGGGGTTACACTGCTGGCGGCCCATCGTGCGCGAAC
>JAISBJ010000001.1 GCA_031266235.1 Puniceicoccales bacterium
CGCGTAATCCGCAATAACGGGGCAGATGGCCTCGATGATTAACTGGCCGTGTTTCTCTGAAAATGCTCTTTTCGGCGAATCCCCGTCGGGGAGCGTTTCGATATGATGGGCGTGTGTTGTCAGGTGCCGCGTGATGAGTTCGTAAAGTGGGCTGGAGGTGCGCTGTGTCTGAATTTTTACAAAATCTTCAAAACATCCGAACTCCAAAGCGCGGGGCAAGATCTGTTCCAAAGCCAGGCACGCAAACTCTCGATAAAGGGATTCGGGCGGTGGCCGATCGTAAAACATTTTTGGGATGCGGGGGGCGAGTTCGATGACGTGGTCCGCGGAAATGACGACCATGGCGCTCAGCAATGTGTACAATTCTACGGCGAGCGCACTGAGTTGTCGGGCTGCTGCTATGGCTTCGAGGTTCGCGGGATCGATTTCCTGTTCGCGCTTTAGAGCTGCTAGATCCAGTAGAGCCGGCCTCCGTTTATGTAAAGGCAATGCGAATTCCCGGCTAAAAAATTTATCCCTGGAAGAACAAGATGCCACCTGCCCCACGTCGCATTTGGCGAGCAGCGCTTGCACTTCTTCCTCGATGGTTGGCGCAGAAGCTTCCGCCGTCGGCGCCGCACACACACCCACGATTAATGCAAAATTTGCGTAAAAAACATTCCTCCGCCGGCGGCCAAACCACCCGCAATTCCCAATATCCCGATCCATTGATCAAACATGTATGGGGAAAATAAAATTGTTGTCAAGTATAAAAGATTTTCGCAAAAAATTAATATAGCAGGGGGAAATCGGCGCAGAGTTCGATGGCCCGTTGCTTGACGCTGGCAATAATATTTTCGTCGGAAATATTTTCCAGAACTTCCGCTAATAACCCGGCGATCTGCTGCATCTCGCCCACCCCCATGCCGCGCGTCGTCACGGCCGGCGTCCCTATGCGGACCCCGCTCGCTTGAAAAGGACTGCGCGTTTCGTTGGGAATCGTGTTCTTATTGAGCGTGATGTTCGCCCGCTCCAACGCCATCTGCGCGGCCTTCCCACTCATTTCAGGATGCGTCGGCCGCAAATCAATCAAAAATAAATGGTTGTCCGTCCTGCCACTCACAATCCGAAATCCCCGCGCCTTCATCGCTTCGCAAAGCGCCCTGGAATTGTCGAGAATTTGCCGCTGGTACCGCTTAAATTCAGGCCGCAACGCCTCCAAAAAACATACCGCCTTCCCCGCTATGACGTGCATCAGCGGCCCCCCCTGTACCCCGGGAAATAGCATCGAATCGATGGCTTTCGCAAATTCTTTTTTACACATAATCATGCCGCCACGTGGCCCGCGGAGGGTTTTGTGGGTAGTGGTCGTAACGAAGTCGGCGTGTGGGATCGGCGAAGGGTGTAAATCGGCCGCTACGAGCCCCGCAATGTGCGCGATGTCCGCCATGAGTAGCGCTCCATGCCGCTGCGCGATCTGTCCGACGCGCGCGAAATCGATGGTCCGCGAGTGCGCCGACGCGCCGATGGTAATCATCTTCGGATGCCATTCGCCGGCGATGGATTCCAGCTGGTCATAGTCGATTTCGCCAGTCGTTTCCGAGACCCCGTAATGGGCGACCTCGTAGAGCATGCCGCTGATATTTTTCGCGTAGCCGTGGGTGAGGTGGCCGCCGTGTTCGAGGGACATCGTGAGCATTTTATCGCCGGGCTTGAGGCACGCCAGGTACACCGCCGTATTGGCTTGGCTGCCGGAGTGGGGCTGGACGTTGGCGTGTTCGCAGTGGAAGAGCTGTTGGGCGCGTTCGATGGCGAGTGACTCGATTTGGTCGACGAAGGCGCAGCCCCCGTAGTAGCGTTTGCCGGGGTAGCCCTCGGCGTATTTATTGGTGAGGATACTCCCCACGGCCTCGATGACGGCTGGGGAAGTGAAATTTTCCGAGGCGATGAGTTCGATATGCTGCCGTTGGCGGAGGAGTTCGGCGGCGATGATGGTGGCGACGGTGGGATCGGTTGTTTGCAGTGGATTTTTTTGGACCATGGAAATGAGAAAAAGCGCTTTCAGAAAATCGCAACACTGAAAATTATATTTTACAGCAATATAAAAATAATGTGCTAAAATTTTTTTTTAAAATAGATTAAAATATTAATTGACGTTTTTTTAAAGATTTTCATAGTGGGCGACGGATATGGAAATAAAATATAGTCAATCGAGGCGGAAGTCTGCGGTGATCGCGGGCTTATTATTGATGGGAAGTGGTTTATTTTTGAGCCAAGTGGAGGCTATGGCGGTAAGGCCGCCGGAGGTACCCATCCGGTCACAACTGGAAATAATTCCCCTAGCGTCGATTCCGCCTCAAGCATTACACGATCGATTTGTGGCGATTGGCGCCAGTAGCGCACCCTACGTGGGTATGCAAGCGTTGCTGGAGAGTTTCATAAATGGTAAAAGTTTTAATGTCAATCAAAAAGTGATAATAGGGCCTAGAATTCCGCTTATTAATTTTATAGCCACTTTGCCAGAAGATGATCTCCTTCAAAAATCACTTGCAAACATCGATATATCTGTAACTATAGAAACAGCGCAGGGCAATACACCGTTACATTTTGCCGCTGCTCACTCTACGCCGTGTTTAACGCTATTGCTCAAGGATGGGCGTTTGAATATTAACGAGACCAATCGTAATGGAGAGACGCCGCTGTATATCGCGATGTGGTATAAAAATCAGGCGAATGTAAATGCCTTATTAGCTGATCCTCGCATTAGGGTTAATGCCACCAATGAGCTGGGGCGGGCTGCATTACACATGGCCGTTATATTTGGTGATGAGCATGTTGTATCGCAGTTAGTGGGGTTATTTGGGCATTCTTCATTCGGGGACAATGAGCACATCTTTAACCCAAATGTGCGCGATGATACTGGACGTACGCCGGCGGATTACTTGGTGAATATTAGGGATCTGGATCTACAGCATAGGATTCAGAACTTACTTCATAACGTACAGGCTGAGTACGGAACGGAAGGGGATAACTTTGTTTCGGAATATGTCGCCGAGTAACCGACCTGAACCAATAGCCGTAAAAATTGAAGCGCAGGAGTTTTTTTAAAAGATTGATGCTCTTCGGTATGTTTTTTTATTTTATTTTTCGAATTTTTTACTATAATTCTCTCCTGCCGAGGATTAAGATTTTTGCCAGCGGCAGCGATTCGATCCATTGGCAAAATGTGCGCCATTCGCTGAGCCGGTGCGCCTTGCGTTGGTGGTACATGATGCGCAGTTGCATGTAATTTGTGTTGACTCGGGCGGTCAATTCCAGGCCCATCGGGCAGGCGTACACCAGCGATTCGATGTCGTCGAGCGCGGCCAATTTTTCGACTTCCTGCCTCGAAATTTCGGGGGTTTTGGGGTGGCAACACGTTTCCAGATCCATCGATTTCAGGCGGTGCATTTTGGACATGCTCGAGTCGATGACGAAATGGCTGTAGCGCCCGGCTTGGATCCACCACGCCTGCGTCCCCGTCACGTTGCACGCCACGAGAATGCCCTTCAGAAAGTTGCAATGCCCCGAAGCGGACGGGTTGGCAGCGAGTTTTTGGGCGCGAGTGAGGTGTTTGTTGCCTCGATTCTGCGCGAGATCGCCCGCCAATTGCGCGACATTTTCGGCGAATTCGCCATCGTCATAGGCGGCGAGCATCGGCAACCCGCTTCCAATGATGCACTCCTCGAGGTCGTAAATTTTGACATTATCAATTTCCATAAACCCTGGGAATTTATCCAGCGCGCGCCTGTTGGAAAGAAAATTTCGCCCCATATAATACCTGCGATGAATAATTTTTTTGAAACGCAGGGAATATTTTTGTGAAATTTTTACTTACGGCCGCCGGAGAAGCGCATGGCTCGCGTGGTGGAGGTGGCGGGAGTCGAACCCGCGTCCCGTGAACGTTCGCCTATGGCCTCTACATGTTTAGTTTATCGTTTGCTTTCAGCTGTAGCACTCGAATAAACGCGATCACCGCAGCCTAACCGGCGATTTTTAATCCACCCGAAGCGTGCCGGTCCGCCCCGAATTTTACCCGCTAATCGACACCAGATCTGCGGTAGCGAGTATTCCGCAGTTGATGCGCCGCGTCAATCTACGCAGCTTTACTCATAACACCGCCAAAATCGAGATTCCTCACGACATTGTCGACGTACAGAGTCGCAACAGCTTTATTTTTCTTGCCGTTTAATTTTTTAATGGATTTTTACGGAGCCAACCATCATCTCCGACATGCCACCACACGCTACGGCCCCCGGTCGAAACCAAGACACCCCCGAAAATCAGAAATATACTGCATGCGCCTTAACATTGGCCCGAAGACTAATTTTGTTTTTTCTTTGTCAAGAAAAAATTGTGCCCCAATCTGTAAAATATTTTTTTGAAAATTATTTTTTTTAGCCAAAAAAGAAAACTTTCCGGAAATAGACGGTAAAGCAAAAAAATATTCCCAAATTTTCACCAATTTTCAAAGCAGTTTTCGAAAAAAATCGGTCACGTGAGGTAAAAATGTAAAAATTGGAAGATTTTTTATTTTGGCTACAAACTTTTTTTCTTAATCGCCGATTGGCCTCTGCGAGACTTGCTAATAGAAAATATGCGTAAAAATATAATAATAAATTTACGGTTGGGCGACAAAATCCAGGCCGAATTGGACCGCTAGTGTGCGTTCCGAAGCGCGGGGAATGCTGAGTAACTGCCCGTCTTTGAGCAGAAAACAGCCAGTTTGGTGAAAAAATGAAACATTGCAGTCGACACATTATCGGCGGATCGCAAGGATATCGTCGAACCGCGTCATCCGTGCACCTACATAACTTTCGCCACTGACGGTGACTTCGAATAGACACTACTCGAACATCCGACTCTAAGCACAGACAAGCGCGAAAGAATGTCAAGTCAAAAATCGCCACTTTTTTAACAACATCAATTTTATAAACTGCGATTCAAATACACGCAACCC
>JAISBJ010000018.1 GCA_031266235.1 Puniceicoccales bacterium
GAACAAATCCCCATTATCGCCGATGAAGCGGTTTTGAAGGATTTTGGCACGGGGGCGTTAAAAGTGACGCCGGCCCACGACGCCGTTGACTTCGCCATCGGGCAGCGCCACGGCCTTCCGGCGATTAGCGTCATCGCCAAAGATGGCAAACTAAATGATTTGGCGGGACCGTTTGCTGGGATGGATCGTTTTGAAGCGCGGAAGAAGGTGGCCGAATATTTCTACAAAAATGGCTTACTTGCCAGAGAAGAGCCCTACATCAATCGCGTTGGGTATTCGGAGCGGGCGGGGGTCGCCATCGAACCGATGCTTTCGGAGCAGTGGTTTTTGAAGTATCCATGCGTCGAGGAGGCGAAATTAGCGGTCCGGGAAGGATTCGTTTGCTTTCGGCCGAAGCGTTGGGAAAAAACGTACATGCATTGGCTCGACCACATCGCCGATTGGTGTATTAGCCGGCAATTATGGTGGGGGCATCGGATTCCGGTGTGGTATCGGAAGGGTGGCGACCGCCGCGATCCGAGGAATTGGCACATATCCGTCGATGGCCCGAAGGATCTCGAAAATTGGGAGCAGGATGAGGATGTGTTGGATACGTGGTTTTCATCGGCGATTTGGCCGATAGCGGTACTGGGTTGGCCTGACGAAAAGGCAATGGAAACCGTCGGATTCGACTACTTTTACCCTACGGAAGACCTCGTGACGGGCCCCGATATTATTTTTTTCTGGGTGGCGCGCATGATCATGCTGGGAATAAATTTATTGGGCGACGGAGGCAAAGCGTCGTCTCTCAAAACGATTCAGCGGCACATCCCCTTTAGAAATGTTTATTTTACGGGCATTATTCGGGATAGTTTGGGGCGGAAGATGTCAAAGAGTTTAGGGAATTCGCCGGATCCTTTGGATTTGTTGGACAAGTATGGAGCCGATGGCGTGCGCATCGGGTTACTTTCGATGGCGCCCAACGGCCAGGATATTTTATTTTCCGAAGAGCGCGTTTCCCAGGGGAAAAAATTGTGTACGAAGCTATGGAATTCCTTTCGTTTTCGTCAAAAAAATGTTACGGAGGGCGAGTCCATGTCTCTCACCGCGATTGTGGAGCGCATCGATAAAAATGTTTTGGAAGCGGATGATTACGCGCTTTTGGGGAAGTTATTGGCGGCGATGGAGGAATTCGATGGGGCGATGGCGGCCTACGAGTTCAATCGGGCTGTACAAATTTTACACACTTTTTTCTGGAGTTACTACTGCGACTGGTACATCGAGGTTTCGAAGACGCGTCGAAATGGGACGGTTTTTGCGATCCACGACCTTGTTTTGCGCCAGCTGCTCCTCCTCTTTCACCCCTTCATTCCCTTTGTCACGGAGGAATTGTGGCACGATCACGGCTATGGGACGAGGTTTTTAGCGGAGGAGCCGCTCGAGACCGGCGAGCAATTGCGCGGCTATTTATCGGGGATCGGCCTTGAAAATATGCAGTCGCTGATTGGAGAAGTGGAGTGGATTCGGGAATTAGTGATGGCGGTGCGAGCGCTGAAGGCTCAGTTTGGGCTGGCGTCTCGCCGCGACGTGAGATTTTATTTCAAGGCCGATGGAGCCGCTAGGGCCATCGTCGATCGCCATCGACGAAATGTAAAACATTTGTTATTAACTCAATTTTTTTTCGAAACGGAGGCGGCGTTACCTTTCCCGGCGTGCGCGGTGACTTTGGGGTCCGTTTATATGGATCCGGCGGGCAGTTTGGACGTCGTTGCGCAAGAAAAGCGTTTGCAAATCGAGATAGATGAGCTCAGTCGGCTCATTGCGATTAACGAGAAAAAGTTACACAATGAGCATTTTCTCAGCCGCGCGCCGAATGACGTCATCCAGGGGGCACGGGATTTATTGGCGGAAAATATTGCCAAAAAAAAGGAATTGGAGGCAGCATTTTTGAAGCTTTCAACGATCCGACAAGGTTAAAATGCGATTAATTTTTTATAAAAATTAGCGGAAGGAAAACTTCGTAAACTCGCGGAAATTCATATAAAATAATGCCCGAGAGGGAGGTTTAGACTTTTACACTTCACGGTCCGTTTAAAATTTTTGCGGTATTTTTGAAGCTTTTGGCGATCCGGCAAGGTTGAAATATGATTAATTTTTTATAATAATTGGCGGAGAGAAAATTTTATAAGCTAAAAAAAATTCCAAAAATTCACGAAAATCCACAAAAAATGGTGCTCAAGAGGGGATTCGAACCCCTACACCTCGCGGCACATGCACCTCAAACATGCGTGTCTACCATTCCACCACCTGAGCACTCCCCAATGTTTCTCCGCCTTCAGGCAAAAGCCGTGCGCTCCGCGCACCGAGCACGAAATGAAATTTCGTGCTCTCCCAGGCGCTGCAGCGCCTGGGGGCTTTTGCCTGTCAAGGCCGAAAAAAACACGTCCAACTTTTCCATTATTGGTGCCAAAGGGCAGATTTGAACTGCCGACCAAAGGCTTATGAGTCCTCTGCTCTACCACTGAGCTACTCTGGCGCCGACGGATGGCATCCAAAATAATATTGATGAGATGTCAAGGTTCTGCTGCGATTTAATGGTGAAATAGTGGGCCTGGAGGTAAAATTTTTCATATTTTCCGTTAAAAAAACTTGCAATGTAGAAATGGATTGCTAAAACTTACGCAGGAAAGGTTGGATGGAAAAGAAAAAATATGCTCCATCGTGGCCGAAAAAGTAAAATTTTTTGTATTTTCCATTAAAAAAAACTTGCAATGCGGAAATGGATTGCTAGGGATAGAAATTGAATGGAGAAGAAAAAGCACGGCATATCTCCTTTGCGCTCGGAAAATTTTCCGGAGTGGTATCAGCAGGTGATCAAGGGCGGCGATCTTGCGGAAAACAGCGACGTCCGCGGCTGCATGGTCATCAAGCCCTGGGGGTACGCGCTTTGGGAGAATATGCAGCGGGTCCTCGACGGCATGTTCAAGGAGACGGGCCATAGCAATGCCTATTTTCCGCTTTTCATTCCGCTGAGGTATCTGGAAAAGGAGGCGGAGCACGTGGAGGCGTTTGCGAAGGAATGTGCCGTCGTGACCCATGCGCGCCTGCAGGCCGATGGCCGCGGGAAATTAGTCCCGGCGTCGCCGCTGGAAGAGCCACTCATCGTCCGGCCGACCTCGGAGACCATCATCGGGGAATCTTTTTCCCGCTGGGTGCACTCCTACCGCGATTTGCCGATCCTCATCAATCAGTGGGCAAATGTGGTGCGTTGGGAAATGCGGACGCGTCTTTTTTTACGAACTTCTGAATTTTTATGGCAGGAGGGGCATACGGTCCACGAGACTTCGGCGGAAGCCGAGGCGGAGACGGAGCGGATGTTGGAGTGCTACCGCGCGTTTGCGGAGGATTACATGGCGATGCCCGTTTTATGCGGCGAAAAAACGGAGATGGAGCGTTTTCCCGGGGCGGTGCGGACGCTGTGCATCGAAGCCATGATGCAGGACGGGAAGTCGCTACAGGCGGGCACGTCGCACTTTTTGGGGCAGAATTTTGCGCGGGCGTCTCGGATTCAATTTGTGGGCCGCAGCGGTGAGACGCAATGCGCGTGGACGTCTTCCTGGGGGGTTTCGACGCGATTGATCGGCGGGTTAATCATGGTCCACTCCGACGACGACGGCCTGATTCTTCCTCCGCGCCTAGCGCCGCGCCACGTGGTTATTTTACCAATTATTCACCGCGAAAGCGACCGGGAACGGGTGCTGGATTATTGCCAAAAAATTGAGGCTGCGATTAGGTCGGCGGGTTACGATGGGCGTCCGGTGGAGGTGCACATCGACGGCCGCGATTTTAATGGCGGTGTAAAAAAATGGGAATGGATCGGGAAGGGAGTCCCGCTGATCGTCGAGCTGGGGCCGCGCGACGTGGAACAGCAATCGGTCGCTGTTTTGCGCCGCTACACGATGGAAAAATACAGCGCATCGGCGGACGTATTCCTCAGAAATTTGGGCGATGAATTGGCGCAGATCCAGCGGGGGATGTTCGAGCGCGCCCGCTTATTTCGTGAAAAAAATATGAAAGAAATTATTTCTAAACAAGAATTTGAGGAATTTTTTATGGAAAAAAGTGGCTATGGGGTGACGTTTTTCGTCGGCGATCGGGGGATCGAGGAGGCGATGAAGGAGAAATTCAACGTGACCATTCGCTGCATTTTACCTCACAAAAATGGCGAAAATCAATCGGGGATTTGCGCGTTCACCGGCCAACAAACGACGCAAAAAGTCGTCTGGGCGAAATCCTATTAAATAATTCGTAATTTATTTTTACGATTTTGCATAAAATTATCGATGCTCCGGGCAATTGTTTCGGCCGCATCGGGGACGAATATTCGGTCTAAATTGCGCTGCATGAGCGCTAAAATCGCCTGGTTCGACATGACCTCTATGGCGCGATCCGCGAGGGCATCCAAATTCTCCTGCTCGACTACAATCGCTGTCCCTTGCTGCTCCGCCCGCCGCGCATTGGCCAGCTGGTGGACGTGGGCGTCGCCGCCGTGGGGCACGAGAATCATGGGCTTTTTACAAAATTGACACTCCCCAATCGTCCCAGCGCCAGCTCGACCAATCACCAGGTCACTCGCCCGTAAAATAAGATTCATATTTTCACAAAACGGTAACATGTGCAGCGTACAATCCTCGAAACTTATCCGCTGTTCCGCCGTCAATCCCGGGCCCGCAATGCAGTAAATGTCGATGTTGTGGTGCGCAAAGCGCATGAAATTTTGCTGAACCCACTTGTTGAGCGCCGCCGCTCCAGCACTCCCACCGATGATGAGAATAATTTTTTTCGCAGGAGGCCAACCCAGTTGTGCGCGGGCTTCGGCCTTCGATATCTCCTCGAATTCTCGGCGAATGGGGTAGCCGACGCGCTCCACTTTTTTCCGCGAATGGGGAAAAGTCGTGCCCGCCGAAAGGAGTATTTTATTGGCGAAATGGGTCGCTAAGCGGAAGGCCTTTCCCGCTATGACATTGGGCTCGTAGAGAATGGCGGGGATTTTTTTCCATTTGGCCGCCAGCACGAAGATGAAGGACGTAAAACCGCCGAAGGAAATGACGAGGTCGATTTTATTTTTTTTTAAAAAATGTGCGGCGAAGCGGAGGGATTTAATCTGGGAAAGTAAAAATTTTGTAAAAGCTATGGGGGCGATTTTGAACGGGGCGGCGTCGACTTTGGCGAAGGAAAATTGGGTGTATTTTTTTGAGAAAATTTTGTCAATTTTTCGGTTACTTGCGATGAAAATGCAGCGGTGTTTCGGCAGGCGTTCGGCAATCGCGATCGCGGGAGCCATGTGCCCCCCAGACCCTCCACAAGCCAAAAGAATGTTCATGCGCCCAGTACATGAAAATTTTTGCCCTTTGCAACTTTATAACTGCCTCGGAAACATGACGTTCTCCCCGCCCTCTGTTCTTAGCTAAGCGGAAAGATTTTCACTTGTCAAGGCATTTTTTTTAAATATTTTGAAAAATCTCAAAAATCAGATCATTCGGCTCGGGAAAACTAAAAAATAATACCGGCGGAGCGGAAAATTTTAAACGTGACGTTCTCCCCACCCACTGCACTTAGCCTGGCAGAAAGATTTTCGTTTGTCAAGGCATTTTTTTGAATATTTTGAATATTTTGAAAATATTTCGAAGATCAAATAATTCGGCTCGGGAAAAATAAAAGTTCGGGAAAAAATTAAAAAATGATATCTGTAGAAAAAATCTGAGGAAAATAATAAAAAAATAATAATTAAAAAATAATATCGACAGAAAAAAATTCGTGGAAAATTAAAAATAAAGCTTGAAAAATTTTTCTGAAATATATACCTCGTCCCAATGTTAGCAGTATCGCCTGCCACGGATGCTTTGAAAAAGATGGCGGCGCCCTCAGTGAGGAACGGGGGCGCGGGGAAAAATGCGTTTCCCTTTCCGTGAAAAAAAGGAAAATAATATGTCAAAAGTAGCATACTTGGAAAAAGAAAAAATTATAGGTGACTTCAAAATTCACGAAAATGATACGGGGTCCTGCGAAGTGCAAATCGCCCTCCTGACCGCTCGCATCGTCCATCTCACCCAGCATTTGAACGTCCATCGGAAGGATTTTCATACGCGGCGGGGTCTGGTGGCGCTCGCTAACCGGCGGCGGAAATTGCTCAATTACTTGAAGCGCGTCGATTTTAAAAAATACAACGAAATCCTGCAGCGCCTCGAATTGCGTCGCTAAAATTATACGAACGGAAAGTAAAATTATAGTCAATGAAACAATTATTTAACGTTGAAGCGGGC
>JAISBJ010000024.1 GCA_031266235.1 Puniceicoccales bacterium
GGGGACGAACGGCAAGACGACGACGGCGAGTTTTTTAGCGGAAATTTTCAATGGCGATGGGCGGCGTGCGTTTGCGGCGGGCAACATCGGGCGTTCGCTATCGGATCTCGCGGCGACGGAGGATTTGGGGGCAGGCGACACGATTTTTTGCGAGACCAGTTCTTTCCAGGCGGAAGCGCTGAATTTTTTCGCACCCGATGACCTGATCTGGACCAATTTTGCGCCCAACCACCTCGATCACCATCGGACGCTGCGGGATTATTTTGCTGCGAAATACCGTCTTGTGCGGCGGCTATCGGCGGCGCATGGGTTGGCTACGGACCGCATATTTGCTGGGGAAAGTGTGGCGGCTTGGGCCCGCTATTTCCGCTTGGCGATGCCTCTGGAAACCCATTACCTCGCCCCGAAAAAATTTTTATTGGGCACGCCCTTCGACGATTTTCCGCAGCGGGAGAATTACGCGATTGTTGAGGATTTTTGCCGTTGCCGAGGCATTGGGCCGGGCGTTGTAGCGGCGGCGGCGGTTCGTTTCCGGCGGCCGAAATTCCGCCTGGAAAACATGGGGTCCATCGGCGGTAATGTGTATTGGAACGACTCGAAGTGCACGAATTTTGCGGCCCTGGAAGCGGCTTTGAAGCATTTTCCGGCGCGCGACGTCATTTGGATCGGCGGCGGGCATTTCAAGGGCGGGAATCTGGAAGATCTCGCCGGTATTTTGCGGGGGAGAGTCGAGCGGGCGATTCTGATCGGCGAAACGGGTGCGCCGTTGGAAGCGATCCTCCGAGCGCAAAATTTCCCCGCCATCTACGTAAAAACGCTAGAAAATGCCGTTCGCCATATAAAAAATGCTTGCTTTTCGAAAAAAAATATCGTATTCAGTCCCGCGTTTTCTAGTTTCGACCAGTTTTCGGACTACGAGGAGCGGGGAAAATTTTTCGAAAAATGTATTTTCGGTTTGTAATTTTTACACCGTTGATCACTTTCTTAGGAAAGTTGCGCGTGATTTTTGGGTGAGAGTAGCATGTCGATGAAGAGGATTTTAGTCAGTTTAGTAAAGGGAATTTTAGGGGTAACGGCGGTTGCGTTATGCGGTTGTGCGACGCCGTCATTTTTCCGCGATGTGCCCAAAGGCCCTTCGCCGGAGGACACGATCATTCGGCGCGATTCCGACGCCAGCCGCGAGGTTAAACGCCCCATTGGAACACCTCTGCGGCCAGAACCTGAGCCTGAGCCGGAATCGGAGGAAATCGTAATTGTCGAGCCCGAAAAAGAGCCGGCGAAAGCGGAGCCGACCGGCGCGATATATGCGGTGCAGAAGGGCGATTGTTTGAGTTGGCTGGCGAAGAAATATGGTGTGCGTTTGGGAGATCTTTTGGAGGCGAATGCTCTTGACAAAAATGCGAAATTGTTTGTCGGGCAGAAGCTCATTTTGCCGGGGGTGACGGAGGAGCAGCTGGCGCAGGCGGCGGCGCCCGTGGAGTACGTCGTGCAGAAGGGCGACTGTTTGTCGAAGATCGCGCAGAAGTATGGCGTGAAAATATCCGAGATCAGGGCGGCCAACGGCATGAAAAATGATCGCATTGTGGCTGGTAAAAAAATTGTCATTCCAGAGCGCGGCCGCTATGCGCATCGCGGCGGTAAAAAAGGTAAAAATTTTCCGCCGAAGGCCGCCGAAACATTTGCCGTCGACGCCGATGGTTATTACATTGTAAAAAAAGGCGACGTGCTGTCGAAAATTGCGGCGCAGGCGAAGGTCAGCGTGGGCGATTTGCAGAAGTGGAATGGCCTGTCGGATCCGGCGAAGATTCGCATCGGGCAGAAAATTGCCGTCAAGCAGAGGGCTCCTGCGCCGGTGAACGCCGCCGCCAAACCGCCCGCGACACCCGCTTTTAGCGAGGCAAATCCTGTGGCGGGAAGCGCATCGTCCGTTGGGCGCGGTGCGATGGATGAGGTGGATTTTTTTGGAAAGATCGATGAGATTCCCATTGTGCAGGTCCACGAGTAGCTTCCGACGTGCGCCACAAACGGTCCATTGCCCTGATTGTCCTGATTATTATTTGCATTAATGGCGTGGGGCTGGTCGCGTTGATGAGTGCGGCGCCGGCCATCGCGAGGGCTATTTACCTCAAAAAACAAGTCATGGCGCTATTTTTTGGCGTGGGGAGTTGTGCGTTATTTTCGGTGGCCCCCCTGTCCTTTTTTTTTCGCTGGCGCCACTGGCTACTGGCGGGGGCGTTCGGGGCGTTGATTTTGGTTTTGATTCCGGGCGTGGGGCACATGGTCAACGGCTCGCGGCGCTGGATACACGTCGGCAGCTTGAGTTTACAGATTTCGGAGTTTGCGAAAATCCCGTTTATTATTTGGCTTGCGGGGTACGTTGCGGGGCATCGGGAGGAGTGTGCGACGCTGGTGCAGGGATTTTTGAAGCCGATGGGGATTTGCGGGAGCCTGGCGTTTGCGGTGCTGTGCGAGCCGGATTACGGCACGGCATTTTTACTGATGATCGTCGCGTTGGCGGTCCTATTTTTATTTGGAGCGCGGTTGCGCTATGCATTTTTTTTACTGGTTGGCGGCGGGATCATTTTCCTGGGGCTGATCGCGCTGAATCCCAATCGGTGGCGGCGCATCGTATCATTTTTCGCGGTAGAGGAGTGCCGATTTGACGCCACTTACCAGCTGTGGCAAGGGATTTTATGTTTTGCCTCCGGGGGGTTATGGGGGAGTGGCATTGGTCTTGGGCGGCAGAAGTTGTCCTATTTACCGGAAGCTCACACGGATTTTATATTTCCCGTCATTGGGGAGGAGTGGGGAGGGATTTTTGCGGTGGTGATTATTTTAGCGTTTTTAGTGTTTGTACTGACTGCGCTGTTGGCTTTGTACCCCAAGGAGGACGTTTTCATTCGGGCGCTAGGGATCGGCGCGGTGCTGATTATTGCGCTGCAGGCGATTATCAACATTGCGGTTGTGACGGGATGTTTTCCGACGAAGGGCATGGCGCTGCCTTTTATCAGCTACGGCGGGTCGAATTTGGTGGCGATGTATGCGCTGCTGGGGCTCATCATCAACGGTTTGCGCTCGGAGGGAATGGAGGGCGGTTGTCGCCGCGAGGATCATAAGAAAATCATGCCGATAGATTGGCTCGGATGACTGCTTTGCGAAGGAACTATTAGTAATTTGCCTTTGAAAAAAATCTGCGCTCGGAGGGAATGGAGGGCGGTCGTCGCCGCGAGGATCATAAGAAAATCATGCCGATAGATTGGCTCGGGTGACTGCTTTGCGAAGGAACTATTAGTAATTTGCCTTTGAAAAAAATCTGCGCTCGGAGGGAATGGAGGGCGATCGTCGCCGCGAGGATCATAAGAAAATCATGTCGATAGAGTGGCTCGGATGACTGCTTTGCGAAGGAACTATTAGTAATTTGCCTTTGAAAAAATTTGCGCTCGGAGGGAATGGAGGGCGGTTGTCGCCGCGAGGGTCATAAGAAAATTATGCCGGTAGAGTGACTCGGATGACTGCTTTGCGAAGGAACTATTAGTAATTTGCCTTTGAAAAAAATCTGCGCTCGGAGGGAATGGAGGGCGGTCGTTGCCGCGAGGGTCATAAGAAAATTATGCCGGTAGAGTGGCTCGGATGACTGCTTCACTGGGAGATTGCTCGAAGTAGCGGCCGAGGCCGGTGATGCGTTTGACACTTTTTTTATTGCCAATGGCCAGATCGTAGGCCCTGGGATCGCCGACGATGAAAACTTTGTTGCGCCCGCGCGTGACCGCCGTGTATAATAAATTGCGCTGGAGCATGACGTAATGTTGGGTCACGAGGGGGATGACGACGATGGGGAATTCGCTGCCCTGCGATTTGTGGATGCTGATGGCGTAGGCCAGCGCGATGTCGCCGACTTCGACCCGGCTGAGCGCCACGCTTTCCCCGTTGAACTTGACCGAAATGGTCCCTCCGTCGCTGTCAAAATTGTAAATAATTCCGAGGTCGCCGTTGAAAATATTTTTTTCATAATTATTTCGCAATTGAATTACCTTATCGCCGAGGCGAAAATGGCACCACGGAATCTGTTTCCCCGCACCGGAAATTGCCCGCTGGAGCCGCTCATTCAGCGCATCAATGCCCGCACTCCCCCTGTGGAGGGGCGCGAGAACTTGGATGTCGCTGATGGGGTCGATTTTGTAAAGCGCCGGTAAAATTTCGGTGCATAGCTGCTCCACTTTTTGCGTACATTCCTCGGGCGAATTGGCTAAAATAAAGTTAAAATCGCGTTCCGCGTGGATGCGTTCGATGGCGGTGATATCGGGGATAGCGTGGGCGTCGCCGGTGATGATGGCGTGGGCGAGGCGGACGATTTCGCTGTGTTGCCCCTGGCGGAAAATTTGTCTGAGATAGGTGACGTGGAAGCGTTGGGAAGCGATGAAATCCGCTAAAATATTGCCGGCGCCGACGGACGGAAGTTGGTCGATGTCGCCGACGAGGAGGAGGTGGGTCGGATCGGCGATGGCGTTGAACAGCGAGACGGCCAGGCGCGTGTCGATCATGCTGGCTTCGTCGACGATGATGTACCCGAAGGGCAGCCGATTGTCCTCGTTGAACGAAAATTGCCCCGTCTGCGGGTTGAATTGCAGGAGGCGGTGGATCGTTTTCGCTTCGATTCCCGTTGTTTCCGTCAATTTTTGAGCGGCCCGGCCCGTCGGTGCGGCCAGACCAATCTTGATATTTTTTGCCGATAAAATGGCGACGAGGGCCCGCAAGATCGTCGTTTTTCCGGTACCGGGGCCGCCGGTGATGATGGATAATTTTTCCGCTAGCGCCTGCTGCAATGCGGTGATTTGCTCGTCGGCGAAGGGAAATCCTTCCCGTTTTTGAGCCCAGGCGATGGCGTTGGCGTAGATGATGTGCGGCAGCGAGGAAGGGGCGGCGTGCAGGCGGTGGATGTGTTTGGCGAGGGTCGTTTCGCCATTCGTCATGGCAGAGGTCTGGATCAAATCCCCCCCAATATTATTAATTTTTTTAAATTGGATAAGTTTTTCGAGGCGATCGGCGATCGTTTCCTCCCCGATTTCGAGCAGTTGCCGGGTGAGGGCGAGGAAGGTGGCGCGCGGGTAGGCGGTGTGGCCCATGATTTCCAAATTGGAGCAGGTGAATAAAATTCCCGCGTCGATCCGGGAAATGTGATTGCCGGGAATGCCGAGGTTTTGAGCGATTTTATCGGCGGTTTTGAACCCGATGCCGTCCACCTCCCGCGCCACGCGATAGGGATCAGATTGGAGGATTTGCTTGGCGTCTTTACCGTAAATTTTGTGCAGGCGGAGGCACAGCGCGTTGGGAATGTTATAACTTTGTAAAAAAATCAGCATGTCGCGCAGGGCGTATTGCTCGTCCCAGGCGGCTTTGATGTTGCGGGCGCGTTCGGCTCCGATGCCGGGTATTTCGCGGAGGCGCGCGGCTTCGGTGGAAATGATGTCGAAGGTGTCGGCGCCGAAGTAGTCGACGATTTTGTCGGCGTAAACTTTTCCGATGCCCTGGATGAGCCCGCTGCCGAGGTACTTCCGAATGCCCTTTACATCCGCCGGCAGCGCCGAGGAAAAGGATTCGATGGCGAATTGGCGGCCGAATTTGGGGTGTTCCGTCCAGCTGCCCGTGAGGACGAGGGTTTCGCCGCAGTTGACGCCTGGGACCTTGCCGCGCGCCGTGAAAATCTGCTGCCCATTGTCTTCCTCGCGCATTTCCATGATTGAAAAAAATGATTCGTCGTTGCGAAAGACGATGCGCTCCAGTGTACATTTTACGTTTTCGGTCAAAAAATCCTCCGTTGGGTATATTGGGAAGTTTTTGGAAAATTCAAGTTTTGGGGCAGAAATTTTTGTCCGAATCGATGAAATTTCAAAACGTGACGTTCTCCCCGCCCACTGCATCTAGCCTGGCGAAAAGATTTTCGTTTGTCAAGGCATTTTTTTTAAATATTTTGAAAAATCTCAAAAATCAGATCATTCGGCTCGGGAAAATAAAAGTTCGGGAAAAAATTAAAAAATGATATCTGTAGAAAAAATCCGAGGAAAATAATAAAAAAATAATAATTAAAAAATAATAATTAAAAAATAATATCGGCGGAACGGAAAATTTCAGACGTGACGTTCTCCCCACCCACTGCATCTAGCCTGGCAGAAAGATTTTCATTTGTCAAGATATTTTTTTGAAAAATTTAGATCTTTTTTTTGAATATTTTGAATATTTTCAAAAATTAAATGATTCGGCTCGGGAAAATAAAAGTCCGAGGAAAATTAAAAAATGATATCTGTAAAAAAAATTCGAGGAAAATAATAAAAAAAATAATAATTAGAAAATAATATCTGTAGAATGAAAAATTTCGGACGTGACGTTCTCCCCGCCCACTGCATCTAGCCTGGCGAAAAGATTTTC
>JAISBJ010000047.1 GCA_031266235.1 Puniceicoccales bacterium
GGGAATTTATTTCTCGGGAGTTATGCGCCGGTTCCGCGGCAGCGGCTGCTCGCCGTCCCCCCGTTTTACGCCTCGCAATTCCTATCTTCCTACGGCATTCAGGTGGCTGGGGAGCTAGATTTTTCGCAGGTGTATTTGCAGACGGACGGGCAATTGGCTTTGGCGTTTAATTTTGCGGCCTACTCGCGCGTCGAGACGGTGGGCGGCAGTCAATTTTTACTATCTCTGGAGCGGAGTGAGGGGGATGATGGCCAGCGCAATGCGTACAAAACGAAGGCATTTAGCGTTTTCGGCGGAGGTCGAACCGCCTATTTGAATTACAATAATGAGATTTGGAGCGACAGCGGAGTGGCGCTGAACGAATTTTCGATGGCGACGGCGTTTTATGATAACGATGTATAAATATTGGAAGAAATAAAAAAAACTTGACATTGCGACAGTTGGATTTTTTTTTGGCCAAATAATATTGAGCGAATTTTCGATGGCAGCGGTGTTTTATGATAACGATGTGTAAATATTGAAAAAAAGCTTGACAAGTGTGCGGAGAATAAAAAGGTGGGCGCTGTTATGAAATTTACGCGGAAAGTGAAGGAAATAGGTGCAGTATTTGCAGGGTTATTGGCGGTGAATTTAGTTGGAGCGAATCGGGCTTTCGGTAGTGATATTGCGGAAAAACCGAATAAATCCACGGCGGCGAAGGGTACGCTTGAAAATACGGCGAGAAAGGCAAAAACGAAAATGTCGGCGCACAAAAGGAATAGAAGTGGTATTAATCTCTCTCGAGCGGCGGCGCAACCGGCCAAACAAGCGGGCAAGAGCAGCCCTTCCAAAACTTTAGCGCAGTCGGCGAGTGAATCTTCCGCTAATGCGACCCAAGATCGGGTACACCTGACGAGTTATTTAAGATTCGGCAATGGGACCGCTTTTGCGACTTATTCCAATGGCCAAAAAATTAGACGAGGGCCTGCATTAGGAAGATTTTTGAAAAATTCCGGTAAAAATTTCAGGCAATTGGTGTAAATTATTGATGCTTTCCTGTATAAAAGAAAATATTGTATTGTTTTTCCATCATCGATTGCAGGGAATAAAATAAAACGCCAGGTGGGAATTGTTCCACTTGGCGTCCGAAAGGAAATATATAACAAAAAATATTTTAGGCATCGACGTCGAGAAGGAGTGATGGAGTATTTTTGATGACATTGCTGGGGAGGTCGTAACCTGACATCTGGTCGAAGTTGCGCATAATTCTACCCTCAATAAGGGAACGCTTTTTAGTTTCCAAATGGACGGTGTTACCATCGGAGCGGTAAGTATCTCGGCCTTCTTTGTTGACAATCATCATCGGTTGGGAGATGCCACCGGTTGTAAAAGAAACGGCGCAATAGTTGGGAACGTCAGGTAAATCATATTTCAAACGGATGTCTCCAGGAATGAAAAAGAAAACGGGCTTTTCGGTACCAATCGGCAAGGTCGCACACGTGCAATCCGATTTGAAAAGGAGCATTTTCCCATCTGGGCAGCGGTTTTCGTACCCGACGTAGGCCTTCACTTTACAAGGTTCAGTCCATTTTATATTTTTATCCTCCGTATTCGCCACCAGATTAACTTTTATTTGAACCCATTTATTCGCGGTCCCCAGACGTTCGGTGCTGAATTTTACTTGATTTAGCCCTATTTTTACTGGCGATTTAAATTTATCGGGTTCTTTAGCGTCGCCGCGCACATTTGCGTCTAGCAATTCGTTGCCCACTTTTTCCCCAATGGGTTTGGTGGCGGAGTTTAGGGCTCGCGACATTTCGTCGACCGCCGCTTGCTCTTCTTTGGAAAGCAAAGTCGCTTGATCTTTTTCAAGAAGCGGAGCCGATTCGCCCCATAAATTTGTACATAACAGACCGTTTATCCCTGCGATAACCGACAATAATTTTTTGATAGATTTTTTCATCGCGTTTGAAATTTTATGAAAATATATCTTTACATCAAGTAAAAAATGTATAACATTCAATGCATGGCTGACGTAAAGAGTGGACGGATGGATGATGTCACAAAAATAAATAATATTGTGGGGTTAGATGGTGCGAAGGGGACTTCTCTTCCCGATGTGCGGGATCAGGAGGTAAAAAAGGTTGGAGTTCCGCCGGTTCAGGAGGATTTGAGGAAGAGTCCGGTGGAGAAGGAGGAGGATGACTATGATCGCGATCGCCTTTCTCAGAGTGACTTTTCGCGAGCCGTGACGCGCGATGCCAATGCTCGTGCGATGAAATTAGTCAATTTGGAGGGCTTACCGGAGTAAAATAATATGGAAAATTTTTTTAATAAGAGGTGTGTGATGGAAAAAAAATATAAATTAGTATCGTTATCGTTGCTGTGTCTATTGGGTTTGGACGCGGGTGAATTATTGGGAGCGCAAGGGGTTTCGGGGGCGAGTAATGTAAAGTCGTCACGACTTCCCGGGCCAAATGCTTTTTCTGGAGGACCAAATCAGAAAGGACCAGCGGATGCAAGTCCTAGGAATGTGCTGCCGAAGCCGAGCAGCGGATCGTCTTTAGAAAATAGAGTCGCTTTTTTGGAAGCGGAAATTGCTGCCTTGCAAGGTAAATTTGCTGCGATTGAAAATCAAGTTAATCATCGTGGATCGTCGCAACAAAAGCTGCCCAATGGAACTCCTTTAGGCGGTATTCATGCGGCTGATCAGCAGCAGGATGCGGGAAAGAGTGCGCATAATCCGGGAGGTCATGCGGCACATAGTCGCGGGTCGACGATGAATAGTAATCGGCAGGGTGCGCAAGGAGATAGGCGTGGTCCGGGAGGTCATCCGGGGCCTAGTAGACGTACACTGTCGCCGCTTGGGGCGAATCCAGGAGGATTGAGATTCGTGAGTACGCCTAATTTACCCCATGGAGGTCCTGCGAACCGTGGGCAACAAGGGTCGCTTCTTTCGGGCA
>JAISBJ010000055.1 GCA_031266235.1 Puniceicoccales bacterium
AAAAAAATTTTGGCGAAAAATATTAAAAAAAGCTTGACATCGTAGAAATTTTAATTCTGATGGAAGAAATTTTAACATGGCAAAGCCGAAAAGAAAACAGTCGAAGCAGAGAAGTCGCAAACGCCGCGGAGCAAACCGTTTCGCAGCACCCCAATTTTCCAAAAATCCAGACGGTTCACTATTTATGATGCACCACGTCGATCCAACGACCGGGACCTACCGCGGCCGGCAGGTCTTCGCCACCGAAGAATAAATTCATTGCTTCCACAATGAATGCTCCGGAGCGCGTTATCGCCGTCGATGTGATGGGTTCGGATCGGGGCCCGGCGGAGATTGTACGGGGCGCTGTCGATGCTCTCGGCGACCGCAGCGATTACCGCATAATGCTCGTCGGTGACCGGGAAATCATCCAAAGTGCCCTTCCGGCCTGCCCCGCAAAAGAGCGGGAACGCATCGCGATCGTCCACGCTTCGGAAGTGATTTCCATGGGCGAAAAACCCCTGCAGGCCCTGCGCACGAAAAAGGATGCTTCCATGGTGCGGGCCATCGAGCTCGTGCGTTCGGGGGGCGTCGACGCCATGCTGAGTTGTGGCAATACGGGCAGTTTGATGGCGGGGAGCACGCTGAAATTGCGGCCGATGGTTGGCATTGAGCGGCCCGCGCTAGCCACCGTTATCCCCACGTTCCAACGCTACATCGTCATGGCCGACGTGGGCGCTAACCCCAATACCACGCCGCTGCAGATGATGCACAATGCGATTTTGGGTAGCGATTATTGTTCGCGCGTTTTGGGGGTCGAGCGGCCGCGCGTGGGTCTACTGACGATCGGGACGGAGGAGGGGAAAGGCAATGAGACGTCTCTTGTGGCCCACGACCTCCTCAAAGCGATGGGTGCGCTCATCGATTACGTGGGATTGATCGAGGGTTTTCAGATATTTTCCGGGGCGGTAGATTTGGTGATTTGCGACGGATTTGTGGGGAACATTTTGCTGAAGACGTTGGAAGCGCTGGTTATTCAGCTAAAGGACTACATTCGTCGGGAATTTTTAGCGAATCCGCTGCGGATGCTAGGGGCATTGCTATCGCGCGGAGTATTTGGGGCGTTGAAGCGGCGGCTCAATCCGGAGATGTATGGAGCGGCGAGTTTGCTAGGTTTGAACGGGGTCGTTTTGAAGTCGCACGGGTCGAGTACGCGGCGGGCGATCCGGAGTGCGGTCGGGCTGGCGGTATCAATAATTGGGAAGGGATTTCGTGAGAATTGTTTGGAGAAAATTGCCAGTGCCAAAGAGATTTATGGAGCATCCCGCGGCTGCGTGTAAAAATTTTTTACCAGACTGGCGAAGTTATATAAAGATATTTTTTTAAGAGATATGAAAATGATCAATAATTGGGAAGGGATTTCGTGAGAATTGTTTGGAGAAAATTGCCAGTGCCAACGAGATTTATGCAGCATCCCGCGGCTGCGTGTGAAAATTTTTTGCTAAACAAATGTTTAGGAAATATAAAAATATTCTTTTTCAGTGAGATATTTCAATCTATTGCGCTCAAGCCGGTGCCGGTGCTAAATCATCTGGCGCTTGTCCTCTTTCTTGTGCTGCTTCCTGTGCTGCATCTTGCTGCGCCTGATCATTGATCGCGTTCATCTGCTCTGCGTGCTCCTCGGCTATCCTATTAAGTTCGATGAGCGCTGTCGCGCTGCCTACAACAGCCACTCCTATTGCACCGCATAGGAGAGATCCTACCTCCGGAAGAGCTGAGCCAACTACCCCTCCAACTACTGTTGCGATACCTACTCCCCTGGTTACTGCTTGCGTGATTCGTTCCTTTTCTTCCGGTGTTAGACTTTTAGCGGTTTCGATGAGGGATTTAATTTTTTTGACCAAATTTGAAACATGGTTTTTAATGCCACTCCAGATACTTTGTAAACTTAATTTGGATTTTTGGATATCATCGATGGATTTTTGTTCCACGTTAGTTGTGGCGTTAGCGGCCTCCTTCGTTGCGGCACTTATGGTATCTTGTACGATTTTATCCAGCTGAGTTGCGTTCTTTTTGGCTATTTTAATAAGTTCGACCAGTGCCAATACGACACCTACAGCGGTTGCGCCCGCTTTACCGCCTATGAAATTACCGATTGTTGAATGAACTATGCCAACGGCTTTTCCGATTATCGGTGCGAGAGTTTGTCCTTTTGCCATTGCGGCATTGATTTGTTCTTTTTCTTCGGGGGTCAAATTTTTAGCGAGTTTGACGATGGAAACTAAATTTTTGACCAAAACCGAAATGAGATTTTTAATGCCTTTAGCGATAGTTTTCAGAGTCAATTTAGATTTTTGGACATCGTCGATAGACTTTTCTTCCACGGTACTTGCGGCGCTTGTTGCTTCTTTAGCATCAAGATTTGGTGTAGTTTGTGCTATGACGGATTGTAGAGCATTTGTTGCGGACGTTTTAGAGGGTTCCGGGACTCCCGTTGGCCCCCAGATGGAATCGTTTCTTATGCTTCCTAGGTTATCACTCATAGCTCGATTATGTTAAAATTTTACATAAAAGCAAGATTTATTTATATTTTTTTATTGTTTTTTTTGGGGCGATTCCGTTGGTTTTTTGCCTAGGGTTTGAGTTTTTTGGCGGTCAATTTTATGACTTGTTTTTCAGTTTTTTTAATTTCTTTAAGGGCTTTTTTCTTGATATCCTCTGGGAAATCGGGTGTTTCCTCGAGAACTTTCCGCATGGCATCGAATGTTTTTTGCGACTCCTCGACCATCTGCGCTACAACTTTTTTTTCTTTCTCATTCATAAATTTTTCTCTGGCAGTACTATAGGAATTGGAATAAAAATGTAAATATTTTTTTAATATAAAATATTTTGGGTTTAATCGGCGGTCGGCTGATCCTGGTGTTGTTTTTTGGAAAAATTTTCCTAATATAGGAAGAAAAGCGATTATTATGAAGGCAAAAAATGGTGGATTTACGTTGGTTGAAATGCTGATGGCGATCGGTATCGGGGCGATGGCGTTGGCGGGGATGTTCGAAGCGACGATGGCGTATCTTAAAATTTGGAACGAGGTTTCCGGTGGCGCGCAGAGCGAAAAATTTGACCGGGAAGTCATAACGCGGCGGTTTTTGTCCAACGAATTGTCGGCGCTCATTTCCGGCCTGAGTAAGTTGGAGGGCAACGAGGAGGTCACTTTTCGGAAACTCGATGGCACGCGAGCGAATTCCGGGGATTCGGATGTGTGTTTTTATTGGCAGTCGGCGAACCAAATTCCCTTCCTTGAGGAGGACAAGGGGGGTGTGACGCAGTTTTGGTTAAAGTGCGTTGAGGCGTCGGGAACGGATCGGACGGCCCATAATCAGGAGCTGAGAGCCTATTACCGCAGCTTAAAACCTGAGGAAAAACCCGATTTTTCCGGCGGCGCGGGCGAGGCCACGAGGTATTGCACGCTCCTGGCTCAGTGCAAGGGGATCCGCTTTGGTTACGCAGAGTCGACCCAGTCCCCGTCGGAGTTGAAGTACCATGACGCGCCCAAGTTCCGCAACGGCAAGGACCCGGATTTGCCGGATATGATACAAATTTTACTGCCAGAATAATGCTTTTTGTGAAAAATTCGGTTAAAAATTGTGAAAAAATATTATTTTCGCCACAGTTTTTCACTCGTCGAAGCCGTCTTCGTCCTGGCGATCGTGGGGATCTTGCTATCCCTCTCGCTCCGGAGCATCAGCCGCTTGGCGGAAAATTTTGCTGCCAGAATAGTTTTTTTGTGTGAAAAATTCGGTTATAAATCGTGAAGAAATATCGTTCCAGCTACAGTTTTTCACTCGTCGAAGTCGTCCTCGTCCTGGCGATCGTGGGGATCTTGCTATCCCTCTCGCTCCGGAGCATCAGCCGCTTGGCGGACGGCGCCCGTAAAACAAAGGCGATCGCTTGCCTCAGGGCCATTGCCGAAGCTTACCGCCGGTACATGGAGGAGCAGGGCCACCCGATCCGTTGGAAGGATTTGGACCAGGTCCGCGAGGGGCCGGCGGGCTACGACGTGACGCTGATCGCGGCTGTTTTGGCCAAAGGCGGCTACCTCCAATCCGTGGATGCGTGGGCGTGGGATTTCGACTACCGCGTCAAAAAATATCTCGCCCAAAAGAGCAGTCTGCCGCCGACTTTTTGCGACATCGTACGCGACGGCAGCGGCAGTGTCACCGGGGCGACGGTGCACTTGAATGCCCGCGGGAAAAGTGGGTTTCCGACGAGTGTTTGTGCGGTTGTCGCGGCCAATGGCTGCACGAATGACGAATTTTTTTGCGACGCCAGCGAGATCCCGATCGCCTACTCTCGGGGTTTGCGCGAGGGAACGGCCGCGCCTGGGACCTGGGCCGATCAAAAATTAAACGTTGACTTGGGCGGAATTTTTGGTAACGGCGGTGGCTTTGTTGTGTTTTTGGACGGGCACGTGTCGTGGTTTGGCGACTTAGGGGCGGCTGGCCGGTGTGTTTTGAGGAAATATGGCACGCAGGACCCGACCAACATAGTGGCGGAGGCTCTCCCGCGGGGGGCGTTAAGGGGCGCTGTGGACGCCAATTCCATGGGGCTGTCCTGGAAAGGCGAGGGGACCGATTGCGGAGATTTTTAAATAAATTTCACAAAAATTTCAATCAATTTTCCTGAAAAAATTCTCGCGTTACTCTTCGACGACTATCTCTTTGACAAAATTTTATTTATTCTTAAACCAAAAAACGCCATGGATGTGGAAGTTCGTACGCGCGATGTGATCAAAAATATATTCCGTGAATTGGGCAGTATGACGGGGTTTATCCCGGGGATCGGCCATTTTAAAACGCAGTTGCTGCCGATTTACAACGGCGTGTCGTCCAGCGATACCCTCCAACACCTCACCGTCCTCTCCGTCCGCAAAGACGGTGTCCTTGAAAAAGCAGGTGTGCTCTCGCCAAACGTCCTCTTTTCCCACGCTTCCGACGACTTCACCAAACCCATCGTCTATTTTTCCATGAAATTGGATTTTTTACGAGAATTTGACGGAATTAATTCAATGCGCTACGGCCAGGAGGATATGATGGCTATCATTCGGAGGAATTTTGAGGCGTTCAATGACCCCTCTTTTTCGGTGTATTTCGAGCACTGCAATCGCTTCATGTACCACAAAGCGGCGCTATTGGCGGGGAGCATACCCGGTTGGGTGAGCCATCGCAAGGGTTCTGGGCGGAGTTACCGCGGGCTCAAGGGCCACCTGCTTTACATGATGGATCAATTTTTACATTATGACAATTTATTTGACATTCCGGCGCGGGATTTACAGAAAGCTTGGGCGAAGGTGACGTCGGTTGGGGCGGTGCCGACCCTTGCGTCGCGGGATTTTACGGAGGATCGCGTGACGACGCTTTCCTTTGTCCGGCTCTGGAATTGCGATTTGCGCTACGAATATCTTTACGACATGGGTGGGAAATTTTGGTTACAGTCGGCGTCGGAGGAGAGTCGGCGGTACGTGGAGGAGGCGAAGAAGGTCATGCCGCAGCGGGTGGTTACGATTGACGAGGTGCGGACTTATTTGCGGGAGTATTGGAAATTGCTGAATGAAAGTAAAAATAAAATAAAAATTTTAAAATAAAAGCCTGCAAAATCTTAAATTAATTGTAAAATTGCGTCCATATTAAACAGATAGGAGGAAAATATGAGTAGTATTAGTGCAAGTGGAGCAAATAGATACGCAGCGTTAAATCAGGATAATTTACAGAAAGAAATAAGAAAAGCCGCTAAGGGGATGAAACGGGGTGCAACGAAAGACCTAGCGGAAACGCTAGGGATTCAAGCATTAGATTATACGGTCAATGTAACAAAATCTGAAGGCCTCAGGGCTTTTTTCAGGCGGACAGTGTCTGTGGAAGTTCGCAATAGAGAGGGGGACAGTATCTCAAGAGAAAAATTTAGTTTAAAAAAGGCTGGGGTCATGGCTGGTAGCATTCGAAATGCGATTCTAGAGCGTCAATGGGAGAATAGAGAGAGTCTGCCATTGCAAGATCAAGCCCAATTACATGTGGCGATGGGTAAGCATGCTACTAAAAGTCGTTATTTTACAGATGACGGAAAGGAATATGAAGGAAATATTAAAATGGCTGGAGCCTTTTGTAGCCCTGAGGAAAAAACTGAAGGAGGGGAAGATCTTCATCATTCTTCTTATGTGCAAGAGTTTGTTGACAAATGTATTAAAAAATTAGAAAATGAAGATTCTTCGGTTTCGGCTTTAGACAGGGCGGATGCTTTTTTGGCTTTAGATCAGTTAAGGGCTAATATGACAGCAAACCGATCCCAGTCTCAGAAGACGGGCAAGCTTGAGCTTGATATAATACGTTTTGTGTATAAATGACTACAATGTGCCGAAATAGCCCAAGCGTTATTTGATCTCATAGACAACAAAGGTACGTCGCCAGACGATAAGAAGAAAGCTGTAAATTTATTGAGACAAATGAATGCGCAAAAATGCATACCCTAAAAACTACAAGAAGAATACGGAAAGCACTGCCGTCAAGCTAAAATTTTTTTTAAAAAGTCAAGAAAAAAATATCAAAAAATTATCCCAGGAGCAGCATGTGGCGGTATTGGTCGAGGAGCTCAGATTTTTCCTCCTCTTCTTTGAGTAGGGCGTCGATCCGCGCCAGCAATTCCTCGCTGAATTCCTGCCTCCCGGCCCCTTGGCCATTCAGCAACGTCCGTATCTCGCGGACTTTTTCACGGAAATTAACTGGCGATAAAATGCTGCGGTCTTTGACTTCCGGCCGCAACAATTGCATCACTAAACTGTCGACAGTCTTGATGCTGAGCACTTTTTTGAGCTTTTCTTCGATTTTTCCCTCGCTCGGATCGCAGCTCCCCGAAGTCGGTAATTTCATGCGCTTCTGGTACTCGTTGCCCTTCGTAATGCCCGTGATGCCAAAATCCAAATCAAAATTCTCAGAAATCTCGTTTTTCGTCGTACTCATTTTCCATCCTTATTTCATACCTTTCTGTGAAAAATTTTCACTTTGTCAAGGTTTTTTTTGCGAAAAAATAAAAATATTGGCGAAAAAATTTCTATTTTTAATCTTGACAGCAAATCTTAATTCATTCTCGTTTTGCAAAACGGAGTGGGTTGAAAAGTTGTGTCTCGTTTTTTCGTAAAAAAATATAAAAATATCCTACTCGAAGGGGTCCGCAGCTTGTCGCAGGCGCGTCGCTATGTCCATGAGCTGGTTGACCACGGCCTCCAGCGATACGGGTGAAAAATTTTCATTTTTAATCTTGACAGCGAACCCTAATTCATTCTCGTCTCGCAAAACGGGGTTGGTCGGAAAGTTGTGTTTCGCTTTTTCTTCGCAAAAAATATAGGCCGCCGATACGAGCTTGAAGTTCAAGACGGGGAATTTATTGAGCAAATAAAGGAAAATGTGGGTCCGTTGGATATCGATGAAAAGTTCGCCGACGCCTTCGATCGCCAAATGAAGCAGCCCCTGATCGTTGGTTGTAAAACTCGGGAAGCCCATTTTCCGCCCCATGTACGCCAAAGTCTCGGAAATGTGCCGTTCCATTTACGAATTTCCCTCCTTCAGAAATGCCGTCGCCGCCGCTTCTTCCTCCCGTAAAATAAAATCGTCGAGCTTCGTCTGCATGGCCGTCAAAAATTGCCCCTGCGTCTGGTCGTCCTTGAAAAATTTTTCGGGGAGACTGCGTACGAGTTCGATGATTTGGTGAAGAATGTAAATCGCCACCTCGAGATCATTCGCACCGTCGGGGTAAAAAAGATCGATCAGATGCGTGATTTGTTGGCCGCTGACAAACGCCCCCTGCGCCAATTTGACCAGCTCCCGCGTGGCCGCTAACTGCTCTTTATCGTTCATTTCCTGCATAACCATCGCTCCTATTGCCGTTGTTTGTGTGCTGTCCCGGGGAACATGCGGCGAGTATTGCCCCCCAGCGCCCCGACACTGTCGTAAATCTGCCCGCAAATTTCGATGCGAAAGAGGCCGTCGCGGATGTGGCGCAACTCCTCCTGCGAGCGGGATGGGTTCGAAGAGGCGATGTCGATGCCGAAAAGCGCGATCATGGAGTCGATGTAGGGCCGGAAACTTTCCCGTTTTTTTTCTTGACGCCGGATGAACGTCTCGAAAACATCGAGCGGATTCGCCATTTTTAAAACTTCGTCGCGGTAAGTTACGGCCAGACTAATGGCGCTTTGGGTCCCCCCATCGCCGTGCCCCTGACTCAAAACGGCGGCGGCCTTCGGAATGAGATTGTAGCCGTCGCGGATCGCCTGTTTATGGGTTTTTTGGAGCAATTCTCTGGCGCGGAGGAGTTGGGTTTTGAAGGCATCGCCCGTCTCCAGGCTATCTTCCAGGGCCGCCAATTTCTCGCTCCATTTGATCCGTTCGGAGTTCGCAAAGCCAATGTTGATGGTTTGGGTCGGTGGATCCGTAAAAAATTCGATAATTTTCTTGACCTGGACGATTTCGGTTTCGAGCACTTCCCGTTCGAGGGGGTGAGTGGCGATGGCGAATTCCAGGACGTTATCCTGCTCAGTGACTTCGCCGAAATTTTCAGCGACCTTGTACAGCAGCGCGTCGCGGAGGGCATCTTGTTGATCTTCGCCGCGGTATTCTCGTTTGTAGCGTTGGCGCGAGAGTTCGGCGAAAACCTCCTTATATTGGCGTGTTTGCTTATTTTGGCCGAGGCGTTCGGTGTAGGTGGCGAGGATTTTTTCTTTTTCTTTGAAAAATTTTTTACTAACGACGTGGCGCTGGAGGATCGGGGGGCGCAATTTTTGTTTAGTGGCTTCGAAGCCGGCGATGGCGCTCGCCAATTGGATTGCGGAGGGATCGGTATCGCGGATGAGGGTAATGGATTGGCCGCGGTAGGTGCCGTGGATATCGCCGACCGAATTCCTTTCGCCGCCTACGTTTTGGACTTTTCTCGCACTTATCATCGTCGTAAATTTTGTTTAATAGTTTCGGTTGTTTCGGGGTTAATCATTGTCGTAAAACTTCCCGCTGCCAATGTGTGAAATCGCGCGCCGATGGCAACTCAAACCGTATGGACGTAAAAATTTCTAAAAATATTGACTCGGACAAACTTTCCCATTAAATCGGCGGCGTACTGCTTTGATGGGATTAGTGCTAAAAGTATTGTCGGGGCCGCATCAGGGAGCGGAGTTTGATGTCCCAGAAGAGGAAATTATTGTCGGTGCGGCCGATGAATGCGATCTCATCATTAGCGACGTTTTGGTGGCCGATAAACACATGAAATTGGGCATCGCCGAAGGCCGCATCTTCATTACGCCCCTCGAAGGAAATGTCTTCGTCGCCGGAAAATTGTTGCGCGAGCCCTCCGCCATCGATAATTTTCAATTCGTTACCATCGGCGCGACCCATATGATGCTCGGTGAAGGCGGTGCCGAACAGTGGCAAACCGTTGCGTTGGGAGATTTCCCTGAATTGGAGAAAGTTGAAGAGGAGGTTGCGGCGTTTACGGAGGCTGGTGAAGAAGCTGCGGAGGAAATTGCGAAAGGTGCTCAGGGAGAGACTGCGAAAGAGCACGGCCGAGAGGCATTTGTCGTGGAATGGAACGAGGATGGGACTTCTAAGCGGAAGCATTTCACGGGTGCTTCGTCGGCCTCGTTAGTTGCCGAGACTGAGCTTGCGGATCGGGAGAGTAGG
>JAISBJ010000004.1 GCA_031266235.1 Puniceicoccales bacterium
CCTCCTCTACCTCATATATTCCAAAATCTCCTGTAACTGCATTGTGTCCAGCTACCTTTAACGAACTATTAACACTATAACTGCTTATCTCTACATCACGCGGTATCAAATACGGCGCCATATACGCCCCATTACTACTCTTCAATTCATCGATCCCTCCATTGAATTTACTCAATTGTCCGTTTCTTTTTACCACTAATTGAAAATTCGCCAAATCATAGAATTTATTCCCCGCCTTTACTGCTTTTGTGCCCCAGACCTTACTCGCCCCAGAATATCCAGTCAATTTATACCGCTGCGACGATATATCATCTCCAACTCTTTGACAATATCCCCTGTCATTAATTATGTATTCTTCGTACTTCTGCTTTTGGCCTGAATTATCCGGATCATCTTCGTCCGGATTCTTTAGCACAAAGTCTCCTCCTCCTGGCTTCTTGTTGGCGATTATCTTTTCCGCTTCCGACGATACTGTGTAAATTTTATAGTAAGTGCCTCCCTTTAGATAGTATTTCCCAGAAGTGTCTTGACTAAATTGAACACTGCCATCATTAATGAGATGGCTTTCAGCCCCCATGCTATAAATCTTAAACAATCCGCTCCCTTTTCCTTGTAAAGTATAGCGTTGGTTATCGCCTATATTCCCTATTTTTTGGTAACTCCCGTCGTCTTTGATAATGTATTGATCGTTTGCTACGATTGTATCATCTCCCGCACGCACTTTGACAAATTCCAGATCATCGGCTGTAGCCATCTTAATGGCGTAACATTTCTCATCTTCTTCATAATACGTCGTCGTAGGCGTAACGATTTGGTAAGTTCCATCGCTTTTAATAATATATTTACTGTCTACTACTACAGCGTCTGGAATTTTAGCTTGAACAGCCGTTAGATTGGCCTCTGTAACGGTTCGTATGGCATAACATACTGCCTCAGTTCCTCTATAATACGTCGTCGCGGGTGTAACAATTTGGTAAGTTCCATCGCCTTTAACAATATATTTATTGCCCGAAGCAGCGCTTGATATATGAGCCTGAATGGCCGCTAAATTAGCGACTGTAGCAGTCTGAAGGGCACAATATTTTGCCTCGGTTTCCCTACAATACGTCGTTGTAGGCGTGACGATTTGGTAAGTCCCATCGCTTTTTATAATATATTTATTATCCACCACAGCGCTTGATATTTGAGCTTGAACGGTCGCTAGATTATCGCTTGTAACAGTCTGGATAGGGTAATATGCCGAAGCTTCTTGATAATACGTCGTCGTCGTAGGCGTAACGATTTGATAAGTTCCATCGCTTTTTATAACATATTTATTACCCGCCACAGCGCTTGATATTTGGGCTTGAACGGTCGATAGATTAGCGACTGTAACGGTTTGTATCTCATTATATACTGCCGGAGTTGCTTCATAATACGTCGCTATAGGCGTGACGAGTTGATAAGTCCCATTGTCCTCAACAATATATTGATCGCCTACCACAGCGCTTGATATTTGGGCTCGAACAATTGCTAGATTACCGATTGTAACGGTTTGTATCTCATTATATACTGCCGAAGTTTCTTCGTAATACGTCTCCGCAGTAGACGCAACGATTTGATAAGTCCCATCGTCTTTAATGATATATTTACTATCTACTACAGCACTTGATAGATGAGTTTTAACAGTCGTTAAATTAGCCTCCGTAACAGTCTGGATAGCGTAATAACTTTTCGTCGTTTCTTTACAACAATTTTCTTCCTCTTCTTTCTTTATCTCCTGGACTTTTATCTCCGCTTCAGAGTCCACATAAAACTCTATCCGCGTATCATTATTATCCAACGCTTTGGACGATATATTTCCGGCCTCATCCTTGTACTTCACTTTTATGGTCAAATCCTTATCCTTTCGACTGTAGTATCTCCCATCTAACTTTATATAGTCACCCCCTTCACTTTCCGCCACCGTGTACCGCTCGCTCAACTTCGATACGCGTACGTTATCGCCAGACTGATAAGGTCTCGGCGCCATCGGTAAACGCAAAGCCATTGCCTATTTCACCGTATGTTTATTGAAAAAATTTAAGTAAAATCTTTTATAAAAAATATTAACATTCCGAGAGCCATGCGCCGCACATTGAGCGGAATTTTGGAGGTAAGAAGCGATCGAGTGGGCGTCAAAGCGACGACCAACGAAGGCCTCGGCGCCATCGGTAAGTGCAAAGCCATTGCCTGTTTCACCGTGTGTTTATTGGAAAAATTTTAAGTAAATTTTTCACAAAAAGCCTAGCGTATTAAAAAATTTTCACAAAAAAACCAATATGTTTAAAAAATTTTCACAAAATCTAGTGCATTTAAATAAAATTTTTTTATAAAAAAATCTTAATATTTCGAAAGCTATGCGCGGCACGTTGGACGGAATAAATAAAAATTCCTTATCAAAATTTTAAGTAAATTTTTCACAAAAAGCCTAGCGTATTTAAAAAATTTTCACAAAAAATCGAAGGCATCGACGTCAATGGATAGAGTAACGCCTGCGGGGATGGGGATTTTTGAACGGAAATTGTAAATTTTTTCGCAAATTTTACTCACGCTGGGCGTAAAAATGAGGACGCTGTAGCGGAAACGATCCTGAATTTTTTCGACGGGAGAAATAATCGGGCCGCGGATCTCAACGCCGGCAGCGCCCTCGGAAAATAATAGCCCCAGCGGCTTCCCAAACGCCTCCTTCGCAAATTCCTCCGCTACTCTGGCGTCGCTCCCGGAAATATTGCAATTGATGATATGGCGGAACGGCGGGTACCCCAAACACTGCCGCAGCTCAAATTCCTTGGTAATAAATTCATCAAAATTGTTATTTTTTGCTAAAAAAATGGTTTCATTTACGGGAATGTGGGTCTGCAACACGACTTCCCCGCCGGCTTCCCCGCGGCCCGATCGCCCAGCAACTTGCACCAGCAACTGGAACGTCTTCTCATTGGCACGGAAATCCTGCTGATTCAGCGACCCATCGGCATTGATCAGGCCCACCAACGTCACATTGGGGAAATCTAATCCCTTCGCAATCATCTGCGTCCCCACGAGTACCGCCAATTCCCCGCGGCGAAAGCGATTTAAAATGTGGATAAATTCGTGTTTTTTCCCCATTACATCGGAGTCGATCCGCGCCATCGGTGCGTCGGGGAAAATTTTCTGAACCATCTGCTCCACCCTCTGTATCCCCACGCCATTGTAAAAAATTTCCGATGAACCGCACTTGGGGCACCGGCTGTGGGGGGGCTCCTGGTGAGAGCAAAAGTGGCAAATTAGGCGCGAAATGGTTCTATGGAACGTCAAAGGGAGGCTGCAGTGGGGACAAAGGGCAATAAAATCGCAGCCCCGACAGAGCACGGTCGTCGCATAGCCCCGGCGATTTAAAAATAAAATCACCTGCTCCTTTTTCTCCAAACGCTCCTCCATTTTCCGCAGCAGCAGCCGCGAAAGCACCCCGTTCGCCCCCGGTTCGTAGCGCATGTCGACGACGTGGACCAGCGGCAATGGCCTTTGGTCGATGCGTTGGGGCAAGGTCTCGAGTTTATAATGTTTGAATTTTGTGTTAAAAAATGATTCCATGGACGGCGTCGCGGAACCCAGTAGGCAAGTCGCCTGGTGCAATTTCGCCCGATAAATGGCCACGTCGCGGCCGTGGTAGCGGGGATTTTCGCCCTGTTTATAGGCCGATTCGTGCTCCTCGTCGACGATCACCAGCCGCAAATTATTGAGCGGCAGAAATACCGCCGAACGCGCCCCAACCACCACCATCGACCCGTTATTCAGCGCCGCAAGCCAAGTATCCCGGCGCTCGCCGTCCGATAGCCCGCTGTGCCAAACCCACACCCGAAAGCCCTCCAACCGCGAACGGATTTTTTCCACGACCTGCGCGGTCAAAGCCAACTCGGGCAGCAGGTAAAGCACGGACCCCCCTTCGGCGAGGACCCGCCGGATCAATTCGATGTAGACCTCCGTTTTCCCAGAACCCGTCACGCCGTGGAGCAGATGGACGCCGAATATTTTCTGACGCAAGCTCTCTCCGACGGACTCCACCACCCGCCATTGCTCGCCGGTCAACTGCACGCTGCGAAACTCCGGATTGATGAGGCCGGGATTCGTATAGGCGACGCGCTCCTCCCGCTGAAACACTTCGTAAACAATATTTTTACGTAAAAAAACGTCTGCGATATTTCGTGAAAATTTCTTTAAAAATTCGCTCTTTAGAAGGAACGGATTGCCCTTCAAAAACTCCAAAGCTTCCCACTGTTTTGGCAATTTTTTGGCGTCAATAATGACTTCCAGGGGCGATGCGAGGCGAAAATAGGTCACCAATTTGAGGGGAATATTTTTACGAATGACCTGGGGAATCGCGGCGTCGATCACGGAAAAAAGATCGCAAATGTAATACTTCGCCATCCAAAAATAAAGCTGGATAAGAATTTCGTGGGTGATCGGAGCGTCGTAAATAGTCCTCAAAATGGGCTTCAGCGCGTAGGAAAAATGCTCCCCGCCGACCTCCCGCACGCCCGTTACCAGACCGATTCTCTGCGCCTTCCCGACGAACACATGGACCAAACTCCCGGGAAATATCACAAAGCGCAGCTCCTCCGGAATGCTGTAGCGCAGCGGCCGATCGATGGGCGCAAAAATGAGGACCTCAGCGATAAACATGATTTTGATAAGCCTGTAACGTATTTTTCATAAGCATGGCGATGGTCATGGGCCCTACCCCGTCAGGCACCGGCGTAATAAAACTCGCCACCTTCTCCACGCCCTCAAAATCCACGTCCCCTACCACCCGATAACCCTTCGGAATACTCCCATCGGCAACCCGGTTAATTCCGACGTCGATCACAATGGCTCCAGGCTTGACTCCGTCCGCCGTCACCGCCCGCGGATGTCCCATGGCCGCAATGAGTAAATCGGCTTCGCGGGTATGGTTGGCAATATTTTCTGATTTTGAGTGGCAAAAAGTCACCGTGGTATTGGCAAACGCCTTTTTTTGCAGCATGAGCAGGCCGACGGGCTTCCCTACGATGAGACTCCGCCCGAGCACGACGGTGTGTTTCCCCTCCAAATTGACCCCCGTGGAGCGGACCAATTCGACGATCCCCGCCGGCGTACAGGGCAAAAACCCCCGGTCGCTCTCCTGGCAAAGTAACCCCAAATTTTGGGCGTGAAAGCCGTCGATATCCTTATGGGGGGCGACAGCCGCAAAAGCCGCTTCCTGGATCGCCGCCGTCGGCAGTGGCGCCTGGATCAAAATCCCGTCCACCTCAGAATCGCCGTTGAGCCGATCTATGGCCCCCAGGAGCTCCCCGAGTTTTACATCCCGCGGAAAAACGATGGTCGACGTTTTGATGCCGATTTCGGCAGCGATTTTCTGCTTTTGATTGACGTAGATGACAGAGGCGGGATCTTCGCCGACGCGGACAAATACGGCGCAGGGCGGCCGCGCACAAGTCTGAATCAATTCTTTGATATCCATCAAAATTTTCCTCGATATCGCTTTCCCGTCAATTATATTCGCCATTCGTCAGATTCTCGATTTCTAAATCCCCGTAAATTGAGAACCCAGCGAGATGTGCAAGCAATTTTTATTTTTGGGCGTGGGCGGAATGGGCATGGCTCCCCTGGCCTTCTACGTCCGCCAGATGGGACACACGGTTTACGGCTTCGACGACGGGCTTTCCGCCGATCTGGAGCGACTTTTCGAGGTCCAAAAAATTATAATCTGCGAGCGATTCCCGGGGAAAATCGACGGCGTTATTTTTTCGAGCGCCATCGCCATCCACCACCCCTGGTTAAATGCGGCGAAGGAAAAGGGGATTCCGGTGATTCGGCGGGGGGATTTTTTAGCGAAATTTTGCCAAAAAAAAAAGGTCATAGCCATCAGCGGCTCCCACGGCAAAACTACGACGACGGCGATGCTCATCGACCATTTGCCGGGCTGCGACTACATTTTGGGAGGATTTTTCCAATGTAAAAGCAAGCCGCCCTCTTTTTACCGCGAAGGCAGTCCCTATCTCATTTGCGAGGTGGACGAGAGCGACCGCACCATCGAATCTTTCCGGCCGCACATCACCGCGGCACTCAATTTGGAGGACGACCATCTGATGGCCTACGGTTCGCCGGAGCATTTAGACCGGGCCTTTAAAAAATTATTTTCTCAGACGCAGAAGGCCATTATTATCCCCGAAAATGACCGCCGCCTGAATGCAATCGCGCAGGAATTAGCCGCTCCGCCGGGATTTATTCACAGGGCTCCGCCGCCGAAAAATGACGACGGGGGGCAATGCGAGGAGAATATTGCCGTTGTGGAGAAAATTTTGGACATACTGGCAGAAGAAAAAGACTGCCCACCGATCGCTGCCAACGTATCTTACACACCGATTTTTCGCCGCAATCAGTATTTGGGCCGCGTCGATTGTGATGACCGCGCCGTGGAAATTTGGGCGGATTACGCTCACCATCCGACGGAGATCGAAAATTACATCGGAAGGTTCCAAAAAATACATCCCAACGGGAAAATTTTATTGGTTTTTCAGCCCCACCGCTACTCCCGCACGCAGCAATACGCCCGCGATTTCGCTGAAATTTTCGCCGCCAGAGACGCCCTATTATTGCCGGTATACCCCGCCGACGAAATCTTTTCCGCCGATGGTACCACCCAAGCGATCCTAAAATATCTGCCCCAAACAACGCAGGCAAAGTTCATCGAGTCCCTGGAAAATTTTTCTCTCCGGGCATTTTTTCCGGCCGGCGACTTCCCCGACATCGCACTTTTCATCGGTGCGGGCGATATTTTCCAACGCGCCCAAAGGTGGATCACGGCCCAACGCATCGCCCAACTCCGAGCCCATCTAGCCCGCCGTTCCATCGCATTTCGGGAAAATTTCCCCCTCAAAGGGCACAACACGCTGCAGATCGCCGCCACCGCTCCCCTATGGGTCGAGCCCCAATCCGAAGACGAACTGCGGGAACTCATCCGGCAGCTGCGGGCTGCGGAGATCCCCTATCGCCCCATAGGCCACGGAGCTAATTTACTGCTGGACGAATGGGAGGGCGTGTTTATTTCGCTGAGGAAAATGCCCGTTTCGTGGGACATCGACCGCGGCACGCTGACCGCTTCCGCAAATATCCCGCTGGCCACATTTGTCAAACGTCTGGCGGCGCTGGGGATTCGCGGCTACGAGGCGCTGGCGGGGATCCCCGGGACGTTGGGGGGCGCGCTTTACATGAATGCGGGCGCGCAGGGGCAATCCATCTTCGACCACCTCCGCTCGATAAAATTCCTCGATATTTCCGGGGAAATCGGCGCGATGGCTAAGGACGGCATTCAATTTGGGTACCGCTGTGGATTTCGTGGGGGGATTATTTTGGGTGCGCAATTTTCTTTGGATCGGAGGGAATCGGCGGCGATTTTGCTCGAAGAAATCGGGGCCCAGATCCAACGGCGGAAAAATAAGCAACCTTCCCAACCCAACGCGGGCAGCATTTTTAAAAATCCCGAAAATCATTTTGCCGGCGCGCTGATCGAGCAAACCGGTCTGAAGGGGGCAGCGATCGGCGGTGCGCAAATAGCGGAATGCCACGCCAATTTCATCGTCAACGGGCGTAAAACGGCGACGGCCCAGGACGTCAAAAGGCTACTTCACCTGGCACGCCAAAGTGTTTTTGAAGAGCGCGGCATTTTTTTGGAGCGGGAGATTTTACTTGCTTCAGACGATTTTTTACCCATAATTTGATGCGTGGAAGAAATTTGGAGCAAGCAGCGGGCAATGGGAATGGGATTGCATATTTTTTGTTG
>JAISBJ010000046.1 GCA_031266235.1 Puniceicoccales bacterium
GGATAAGGCGGTTGCCAAAGGCCGGGAGTTGTGTCAAAAATTAAAAGAAATTTTACCGCGACAGCTCTTTGCGGTAGCGATCCAGGCGGCGATTGGGAGTACGATTATTGCTCGGGAGACGCTGAGTGCGCTGCGGAAGGATGTGACGGCGAAGTGCTATGGCGGGGATATTACGCGCAAGCGCAAGCTGCTGGAGAAGCAAAAGGAAGGTAAAAAAAAGATGAAGCAAATTGGAAAAATTGCAATCCCACAGGACTCTTTCATCAAAATTTTAAAATCCTCGACCTAAAATAAATCCGATCTTGCATTTCTTTACATTCACCATAAAATTGCGGCCATGAAAGTTTTATTGACGAACGACGACGGCATTTACTCCGCCGCGTTCCAGCGTCTCGTTCGGGCGTTAGTGGAGAAAAAATGGGAGGTCTACGTCTCCGCGCCGGCGACGGAGCAGAGTGGCGTCGGGCGGGCGTGTGCGCTGACGCGCAGTGTTTCCGTTGCGCCCTTTGGGGGACTCGGCTGTACGGCTTGGGCGGTGAGTGGTACGCCGTTGGACTGCGTCAATTTAGCGCTCACCCACCTCCTGGAAGGGAAGCGTCCCGACCTCGTCATTTCCGGTATCAACTGGGGTGTCAACGTATCCATCCCCGTTATTTTCAGTTCCGGTACGGTCAGTGGGGCGATTGAAGGGGCGACGTTTGGCATTCCGTCCATAGCGGCTTCGCAGTGTTTACCGGGGCAGAGTGGGCAATATATTCAGCGGAAAATCGATTTTCTTGCGCACGAAGGCCTCATGGAGAGCATTGATAGGGCGGCGGAGAGGACGGCACGCTATGCGGAAGAGGTCGTGAAGACGTCGGATAACGTGGTCCACAACATTAATTTCCCCTATCCGATGGGTGCGGATACGGCGGAGGAGGTGACGGTGTTGAGCAATGTGATGCGCGGCGAGGGGGCGGAATATCCGGTGTATTGTTCGCTTTACGAGCGGCAGAACGGGGAGTATCATTTTTCGATCAAGCAGGATTTATCGGTGATGCCGCCGCCCGGAACGGATGTTGACGCACTACTTCGGGGGAAGATCAGCCGCAGCATTATTGATTTGCGCCGGCTTTGTCAGCGCGGCTAGCGGGTAAAGTGTTCATAAAATATTTGCATTTTTTAGGAATATTTTTCACGAAATATCACAAAACCAAGGTTTACTTTTTGTAAAATTAGTTGACGCTGGATGAAATATGACCGGCGAAAAGGCCTGCGATTTTTTTTGAAGAAATATTTTCACAGAATATCACAAAAATAGTTGCCAAGGTTTACTTTTTATAAAACTGGGTGGCGCGGAGATGAAAGATGGCGCCGTGGACGGTATGGAGGGCAGCTGAAAATGGAAAATGATTGGAAATTATAGTAAAAATTATGACAAACCCAAGGGCGTTGGCGTGAGTTACGCCGGCGTGGACCCCAGCCAACTTGTATCCGCTGCGGGGATTCTGGAAATCGAGCCCGGCGGAAGGTTCGGGAATTTGATCGGCCTCCATTGCCTCGGTAAAATGCAGCGCGACAGTCCCTACATCGCCCGCGACCTGCTGGTCCGCCACCGTTTGCGGCGGGGGATGGCGCTCGACGTTAAAGTGCTGCAGCGCAGCGATTACCCCAATCCGCGGGTCATCGAGATCGAAAAAATCGACGGCCTCGAACCCGCAGTCCGCAGTGAATTGCCCCCGTTCGAAGACCGAATTTCGCTCATGCCGGAACAATTTTTATCCCTTGAAACCAAAGATGGGCGCCTGTCCAATCGCATGATCGACCTTTTTTCGCCCGTCGGAAAGGGCCAGCGCGGATTGATCGTGGCGCCGCCAAAGACCGGTAAAACGACCATTCTCCACGATATCGCCGTCGGTATCCGGGAAAATCACCCCGATTGTCACCTCATGATCCTGCTCATCGACGAGCGCCCCGAAGAAATTACCGATTTCCGCCGCACCGTTGACGGAGAGCTGTTCGCTTCATCCAATGACGAAGAGCGTTTGCTGCAGATTCAGGTGGCGGAATTGGCCGTCGAACGGGCTAAACGCCTCGCCGAAACGGGGAAAGATGTGGTCGTTCTACTCGATTCCATTACGCGTCTCGCCCGCGCCTATAACCGGCAATTTTCCAGTGGGCGGACGATGACCGGCGGTGTGGATGTCAAGGCGTTGGAGCGCCCCCGCATGCTCTTTTCTTCGGCGCGCAACCTGGAGGGCCGCGGGAGTCTGACGATCCTCGCGACGGCGTTGGTCGAGACCGGCAGCCGTATGGATGACCTCATTTTTCAGGAATTTAAGGGCACGGGCAATATGGAGATTGTGCTCAATAGGAAGGCGGCTGACATGCGCATCTACCCGGCGATCGACGTCCAGGCGTCCGGGACGCGCAAGGAAGAATGCCTTTTATCCCGAGATTTACTGGGGAAAATTCATTTTTTTAGGCGGGCACTCGGGGGTCTGAAGCCGGAGGAGGCGACCGAGACACTCATTGGGCGCATGAGGAAGACAAAAAATAATAAAGAATTCTTGATTTTATTGCAAACGACATTAAGCCATTAGGAGCAATTATCGAAAAGGATGCAAAATTTTGCTGAGCAGTGTTTGGATATCGCTCGTTCGATCGCGATTCACAATCTGGATTACATCAATGGCGATGGCAGTATTCGGGCCGTCGATCGGGAGGAATTAGCTGGGGATGAGGCGGCCCACGTGGCCTTTGCGCTGGGGGAATTCTACCGGCTGACCCACGAAATTAATTTTGCGGAGCACAATATGATTGATCTCGCCGCGAAAGTGATCGCCTACCAGGTGACGCACATGCCCAGAAATTCGGATTGGGTTGGCTACGTTGCGTTGGCGCTGCTATCCTTTGGGGTCGTGAAGGAGCGCAATGCGGTTTGGCAGAAGTTGCCGGAGGAGGTCCGCCTGAAATTCGACCACTTACTGATGCGTCGCGACGAACTTCGCCCCGATGGATTTGCCTGTGCGATCGCGAAATCCGTAGCGCGCCACGGGTTAAAGCTCACGAAAAAGGACGATATTGGGAAGCTCGTCGACCGGTTTTTGGAGTACTGCGAGGGGCATTCGACGGGCGGATTTTTTGACAGCGACGGCGGGAAAGGTATGGGTGGATGTTTCGATGTAAAAGGTCTTTACAATCTCTCGTTCATCCGCCAAGCCCTCCATTTACATACCGATAGCTTCGTCATCGAGCGAAAATTGCCCAGTTTACGCACCCACGCCGAAAAATATCTCCGCCTGATCCCCGATTTGATGCGCCAGGATGGGGCGTGCTGGGTATATGGCAGCGCGGTTGGTGCCCACGGCGAAATGTACTGCATCAGCGTGATCATTCAGGCGCTCTACGACGGCTGGATCCCGCCGGATCGGCAGTCGCTGTACCTCAACATTGTGCTCGAATTATTCCAGAATTTTTTTTGCCACTACATCGATCAGGAGCAGGGGTACATGGTGATTCGCGACGGCGAGCGTTCTTCTGGGGCGGACGGAAGCAGTATTCGGGCTAATTTTGATGCCATGCGTCATTTGTGTCAGTGGTCGCGATTGGCTCGCAAAAGTGCGATGCATACGGGCCGCATCCGCCGCGCATCGGCGTTCAAGCCGGGCAATCGATTGGTTATTTTTGATAAAAATTCGAAGCGGGAGAGCGGATTATTTATCTATCGCGACGGCAAGACGGGGATGAATTTACAATTGCCGCTGATCGGGGCCAACGGGCGAGCCGACAGCGATTGCTTAGCGTTCCCGCACTGCCCCGGGGTATTCGACTGGCCGGCGGGGAAGTACCTGCCTATTTTGCAGCCGGAGTTGACGATCGACGGCAAGCGCTACATTCCCTCCTATTACGGAAAAAAACTGTCGACGGGATTAGGTCCGCGGCGGAGTGTTGTCTTCGCCTATGAGCAGCCTGAGTTGGTTACGGTCGAAGAGGAGGTTGCGTTGGGGATCGGGAGTTGCCGGGTCGCCTGGACGTTTTCCGAGGAGAGAATTATGGCGGAATTCACCTACGTGGTCAGGGAACGGACGCGTGTGGAGCAGTTGCGGTACATGATCGCGCTGAGCGCGCCTCATTCGGTTTACGGGGCGAATAATTTCGCGTTGGACGCGGAGAGTTTGCGGGCGGTTGTGGAGCACGACGATATGCTGTTGGCTTGGCAGGAAATTGCGGATGTTTCGGAAAATCCGGAGTATCGCACGTATTTTGGGAAAATTCACTATTTGCAGGAGTTGTCGCGGAGTTACCCGCTAATTATGCACCCGGGGCAGTCCTATAAGTTGGCGATTTCCTTCGCGCCGGACGTCATGCGCATCTGATTGTTTGCGATTATAAAGTAAATTTCACGCAAAATTTTACGCAAAAAGTAAAAAAGAATATTTTTTTTGTAAATGTGCTAAAAGTTCTTGTTTTTTTTTAAAAATGGAATATCCTCTACGAAAGATTAAAGGTGAATTATGGATATGCGTAAAAAAAGTGGTATGACATTGGTTGAGATATTGATCGTGGTCGCATTGATCGCGCTTTTAGCCGGTGTGATGGTGAAGTCGTTAGGCGGATCTTTGGAGGACGGCAAGAAAGGGACGGCGAAAGTTTTTGTGACGAGCACGCTGCCTTCGTCGATCCAGTTGTACAGAGTGAAGCACAATCGTTATCCGGAGAGCTTGGAGGTTTTGGCCAACGAGGGGGCGATTTCCGGCGTCAACGATCCCTGGGGCCAGCCCTATTACTATGGCGACGTTCGGTTAGATGGGATAGCGAAGAAGTTAGTGGTTTGCAATTTTGGCGAGCGGGTGAATGACGCGGCGGGGATTGCGGATGGGGCGCGTGCGGAGGTGATCAACGCTGTGCGGGCGCTCAACGACAATGTGGAAGCGGTCGCTTGTGCGGCGCTGTGCGAGTAGTGTGCGGTTGTTGTGGGATATTTTTTGGGCGTACTTCGGTGCGCTTTTTTAGTGAAAATTTCGCCATAATTTTTTGAAAAGTTGCGTAAAAAATTAACAGTTGAGTAAAAATTGGACGTCTTTTAGGCGGAACAGATTGATGAAGTTTTGCAGTAATAATGCCGTCGCGAGGGCGTCGTCGAGGGCTCGGTGGAATGTCAATTTTTTGTTATTCGCGTGCTGGGCGACGAGGGTTTGCAATTCCGTTTCGAGTCGAAAATGCCGGATTAATTCCGCTAGGGCATAATTTTTGGCCGTTTGGTAAAATTTTTTATAAATTCGGCAGGTATCAATCCACGGCCCCCACGACGGCGCTGTGGCGGTCGGAGTTATTTGGGTTGGAGTTTGGGTTTTATCGAAGGGGCGGTACCCGTCCAAAGGTGCATGGAAAGCCATATTTTTGACTATCGGCGGAAAAAAAGCGTACTGCCGCAGGAGGCGATCTTCGACCGTCGCGCTGTGCGCGCAAAAAAAACCGCTTTGGCGCTTGGCTCGGAACAACGGGAGATATTCGGCGAAGGAGTGCTGCACCGCGTCGCTGCGGAAGCGGGAATGTTCGCGGAAAGGGGCATTTTGGGGCGAAAATTTTGGGGAGCATTGATGGTAAAAAATATGTTTAATTTGGCCATTTTCGAGCGTCACCAGCCCGAACTCCATAATCCCGTGGGCGCGATTCCCCTCAAAATCGATCACATGTATGGGCGGCAACATTTGCGACAATTCTGCACAAATCGCGTGGCAAGTGCAATAAAAATATACTCATCAAAGCGCGGGAAGCCTCGTGATTCACACAACTTGGGGCGGCGCCAGCGACTTTTTAACCATGCTCAGCCCTTCCTCCAACGTCGAAAAATCCCCGTTGAGTTGCGAAAAATAAAATCTCAGTAAAATTTTTGAAAAATCTTTACCGGACTCAATCCCCAGTTCAACGAGATGGCGGCCTTGAATGATCGCTTTGGGCGGGGCTTGTAAAATGCCGAGCGCCCGGGCACGTTCGAGGATCCAGGCGCGAATTTCCTCGTTGTGGTCCACCCGCCCCGCGCAATCGCAGTACCCCAGCAGCGCCAGTAAATCGATCCGCCGCACGTTGTAGGAGAGCTTGCGGAAGTCGGCGTCCGACGCCCGGCGTTTGAATAGGCGCCGCGGTTCGACGTGGTATTGGATGAGCGTCAGCGCCTGTAGTATGATATTTTTGGCGATGCATAGGCGCTCCATGAACTTTTCTGCCGGTAAAATCCCCGCGATTTCGTGCCAGTAGGAATGGATCCCTTGGCTATCTTTGAACGTCGTCGTGGGCTTCCCAAAATCGTGGCAGAGTAGCGCGAAACCAACGGTCAAATTGTCCTCAAAATTTCCCGTCCTATTGCGCGCAAAGGTGTCTAAAACGCAGCAAGTATGCTCGAAAACGTCGCCTTCCGGGTGGCGGATGGGGTCCTGTTCGACGCCGATTAGCTGGTGGAGTTCCGGGAAAAATGGCGTCCAGCCCGCGTCTTTGAGGAAGTGCAGTCCGGCCGACGGCTGCGTGCCCTGAAGTAATAATTTTGTAAATTCTTGGGCTATGCGCTCTTGGGAAAGGAATTTTGGCGAGAGCGATCGGCAAAGGGCGGTGGTCTGCGGAGCGGGCGTCAGCGCGAAGCGCGCACAAAATTGCATGCCCCGGAGAACCCGCAGAGGATCTTCGGAAAAACGTTCGCTGGTGTGTTTGAGGACGCGGTTTTCGAGGTCGGCGAGCCCGGAAAAAGGATCCACGATTTGCCGATTTTTTATGTCAAAATAAATGGAATTAATGGTAAAATCTCGCCGCCGGATGGCTTCTTCGAGCGGTAGAAATGGATCCTCTTGGACTGCGAAATCCGTGTGCAATGGCCCTTGGCGCCGCTCCCGACGCGGGACGCCGATATCGATGTCGAGGCCGCGAATTTTTAAAATGCCGTAAGATTTGCCGATGTAATCGATTTTGTAGCGTGGGGTCAGGATGTCTATGATGGTTGCGGAGGGAAGGTTGAAGATTTCGAGGTCGAAATTGTGGCTAGGAACGCCGAAAAAATGGTCGCGCACACCTCCTCCTACGAGATAGCAATGCCCGCCGTGGGCGTGTAATAGGCGCGTAATATCGGCCAAATCGCGGTTATTTTCAATGATAGAAACCAAATTCATATATCAATAAAATAAAACTGAAATCACATTGCAAGTTCACTTCCGTTTTCGGCGGGCACGTGGCGCAACGCGGAGTGGGTTTTTGAGTACGGAGCAAAAAGATAAAAAATAGCTTGAAGTTGCTGCAATTCCCCACAGAACAGTAGCCATGGCGGAACTCGGTAAAGTTTTCATTATTTCTGGGCCGGCCGGAGTCGGGAAGTCTACCGTCTGCCGACATTTATTGCAGCATTTTCCTGGGTGTTTGAAGAAAATTACGACGGCGACGACCCGTGCCCCTCGTCCGGGGGAAGTGAATGACGTCGATTACTGTTTCATCGATGAGGCGACGTTTTTGAAGTACATCGCCGAGGATAAATTTTTGGAATACACCAACGTCTATGGGAAATATTTTTACGGGACACCCATGGCGCCTGTGTTATCCAATATCCGCCACGGAATCGATTCCCTGCTCATCATCGACGTCCAGGGCCTCGGGAATATCCGCAAACATTTTCGGCATTTATCGAAGCACATGGTGACGATTTTCATTGTCCCAGAGGATTTAAATGTGCTTGAGGAGCGGCTCAGGGCGCGCGGCTCGGAGAGTCCGGAGGGGTTGGTGGAGCGGTTAAAATCGGCGAAACACGAGATGAAATTTGTAAAAAATTATGATTATATTATAGCGAGTGGATCGGAGGAAGAGGATTTGGTTTCGATGGCGGCGATTTACGATTGGGAGCGGACGAAGCAGGAGTCGGCGGCCTTATCGCCCTTGTGTTTTACTTATGTTAAGGGGCAGTTAATCCCGCAGCGTTGAGTTGATTGGGCAGCTGCAGTTGAGTAATTTTATGGAGAAAAAAGTTGAAAAATTTTTAGAATTTCTATCGCATGCGCCATGAAAATTGCGGGGGGTTTAGCGCGCGGCATTGTGTTGAAAAATGTAAAAAATGGTCGGCTGCGTCCGGCCACCGGCTATTTACGCGAGGCGATTTTTTCGTCTTTGGGCGATTGCGTCATCGGGAGCCGCTTTTTGGACTTGTTTGCGGGCACGGGGAGCTACGGATTGGAAGCTTTGAGCCGCGGGGCAAATTCCGGGATTTTTGTGGAAAATAGCCGGGAAATTGCGGTGGTGTTGGAGGGAAATTTGGCGGCTGTCTATCGGAGTATGGGCGTGGCGAATGGCGGCTGCGTTTGGATTCGGGACGCTTTGCGGGTGCGGACGGAGGAAAAATTTGACCTAATTTTTATCGATCCGCCCTACGATCTATCGCGCGCGCACGGCGACGAAATTTTGGCGCGAGGCCTTAGTTTTTTACAAAAAAGTGAACGCAGCCGGCTCATTTTCGAAGTGCCGGCCGACGTGCATTTAAAAATTCCCAATGGCGTGCGATTGCTGCGCCGCGTGGGCGGGAGCGGGCGAAATAGCCCCGCCGCTGTGATTTACGCCTAAAGCCCGGGTGTTTATTTAAAATTTTTGTAATTCATTTTTTATTTTTTTGACTTTTTCGTGGGGATTTTATTTTACGAAGATACGGGAACAATAATAAATTTTTAAAGAATATTGAAAATTTCTCGGGCGATAGCATCGCAGAGGAGGCGGCCTCGGCGTGTTAGGCGGATGATCGGCCCGTCGCGGATCAGTAGCGCTTCGTTTTGCAGGTTTTGAAAAAGGGATTTCAGCTGGTCGCCGCACGGGTTGCGGGCAATGTCGACGCCTTCGTTCATCCGCAGACCGAAAATAATTTTATCAATTGCTAAAGTTTTTTTATCCAAATTTACAATATCGCTCCACTCGGGGCTGTGATTTTCGACGCCTGCCGCCCAACGTCCCACGGAAGAAATTTGGCTGTAGCGTTTGCCGCGATATTGGCTGCTCGCCGACGGTCCGAGGCCGATCCAATCCGCCATTCGCCACGTATTTTTGTTGTGGACGGAGGCGTAGCTGCGTTGGCAAAAATTGGAAATTTCGTACTGTTCGTAGCCCCGGCTGCCCAAAAAATCGCACACCATTTCGTAAAAATCGCGGTCGCGGCCCTCCTCAGCCCCATTACCCATTTTTTGACTCAGCGGCGTCCCGTCTTCGTAGGTCAGGCAGTAGGTCGAAATATGCTCCGGAGCGAGGAAAATGGCGGTCGTCAGGTCGGCGAGGAGTTGCGCAGCGGTCTGTCCCGGCGCGGAAAAAATCAGGTCAAAATTCACATTTCGATAGCCCATTTGGCGGATGAGTTCGTAGGCTTGGAAGATTTGGCTGGGATTTTGTTTCCTGCCGAGCGCGCCCAACGTCCGTTCGTCGAAACTTTGGACGCCCAGTGATAGGCGGTTCACGCCGGCGGATTTCCAGGCCCGTAATTTGGCTTCGCTGACTGTGTTGGGCGAGCATTCGACGGTCCATTCGCTGGGGGATTGCCTCAGTTTTTGGTGGATATTTTCAGCGATTTGCCCGATCTGCTCGGGGCCTAAAACCCCAGGATTCCCTCCGCCAAAGTAAATCGTATCAAAGGCGCGATCGTCGTCGATGGACCGGATTTCGGCGCATAGGCAGCGGGTGTAGCGTTCGAGGGCGGTCGGCGTCAAACGCTCCTTGTAAAAAGCGCAGTAGCTACACGGGATGCCGCAAAATGGGACGTGGACGTACAATCCCAGCGGCACGTAAACTTGTTCTTGCAAATGCATAAATTTCTGCTTACCTCCCCTATTATGAAATTATTGTCTGGGCCAAGTAAAATTCTTTTGCTCGCGGCGGCGATGGGCTTAGGGGGCTGCATGGAGGAAGATATTTGCAATATGACGCCCAATGTTATGCCGCAAAACCAATCCCACATGTACACCATTACCATGGGCGTACGCAATTCCGACGGCGATATTTTACAAAAAACTATCAAACCCTACGTCGTGATCGACGGCGAAAAACATGGAATGCAAAAACATCCCGATGGCAATAATATTTTTGTCTACGACTGCCCGTTCCCCGACTTGGGCACCATCCCCTACTACTTCGAGCTGATTTACGAGATCAATCGCCACGGCACTATTCGTGAAAAAATTGCAAAATCCGAGCTCTACCATACGACGATTACGAACAAATATATTTTCGCGCTCGATGCGAATCGCGGGCCTGTGGGGGCGCCGGTGAATATAGTTGGCTGTGGTTTAGGGCGGGCGGACAGGGTACGCGTGGGGGGGCGGATGGTTGCGTCCGAGTGGCTATCGGCGGGCGCCGTCGAATTTCGGGTGCCGCCCATGGACTGCGATCGGGAGTACGAAGTTTATTTACTATCGGGCCGTAAGGAATTTTTTGCGGGGACACTTTTCATTGACCGCTCAAATTTGCAATGCAGCAGTGATTTTATCCGTTTGAACAGTGGGGAAAGCCAGCGGCTAGTGTTCATGATTGACCAGGCGGCGCCGGCGGACGGCATTGAGCTCGCCGTCACGACCGACATCCCCAATAGCATTATTATGCCGGAGGTCCGTTTTTCAGCTGGGGAGCGCACGGCGAGTGTAAATATTCGCGGGAGTGAGGAGGCGGGAGAGGGGACGCTTTTTGTGGGTGCGAAGGGATTTAGGCCGCTCGAGATACCGGTGGAGGTTGGTGACATTGCGGTAGCTGGCGGGGAATTTCCGGAGAATGATCGCGGGTTATACGCGCGCCCGCTGCGAGCCGCTGAGCCAGTCGATGACGATATCGTTGTTTTATAGGTGTTTAAAATTTAAAATTTTTTTACTTTATGGCTATCAAGAATAATTTTCAACATTTTGTTGTTTTAATTAGATAATAAGTATTTTATATTTTTTTTGTTTTTTGGCGTCGCGGATTATTTTCCGTGGAAGCTATTTCAGTCTATCCAGACGCATCGTCCCAAACGCATCGAGGATAATCTTCGGTGTTTTGTGGTTAAAATTTTATATTTTTTTACTTTTTTGGCATCAAAATTTAATCAGATGACGAGAGCGACCGCCGAAGCCATGGAGCGGGTGTGTGTCAGAGAAATAATAACCCGCTGGCCGTTCAATTCCTTCAAACGCATCGTCCCTAAAGTATCAAGGATGACCTCCGGTGCCCCACCGTTTTGATGAATAATGGACGCGCTTCGCCAGCGAAATTGCCGCCCTATGCCACATAAAAATGCCTTGGAAATGGCTTCCTTGGCCGCAAATCGAGCCGCTAAAGACGCTACACTACCCACCTTCCCAAAAGCATAACGCAACTCGGCTGGCGTGTATATTTTTTGTAAAAATTTTTCACCATATTTTTCAATAGCATGCCCTACGCGTTCGATTTCAATCATGTCGTGGCCAACGGAAATAATGCTGCCCATACAACAATCGAAGCAAAATAATGCTCGATAACCAGATAAAAAAAAGGAGCGGAAAATTTCCGCCCCCGTGTAACCGAATGGAGTTAGAATGAGTAAGAAGCGGTTATGAAGCCGGCAATGTCCTTAAAATGACTCCCCGCTTGGCCGTGACCACCAAGTGTCAACCCAAAATCGCCAAATTGCATGTTCCAAGCAGCTCGCGCGACAAATGCGTGCTTGCCCGTTTTCATGTGCGATGCGTCAAATTTGAAGAACTCGGAAATGTGGTTATCATTCGATGCGGCCGTCAATCCTTTGTAATTGCCGTCGCTGAATGCCTCCCAAATGGATACTTTACCGCCTTTTAACTTGCGCCAGTCATGTTTGTAGCCCAGGGCGAGCTCGAGATTTCCAGCAGCAAATTCGTAGTCCGCCGCTATACCTAACGTGGCCTCAATGGAACGTCGATCGGCAGCAGCTACTTCGCGCTTGTAGTGTGTAGCGGATTCGTTGACGGTACGACCCGTTCCGGTGGTGGTTGCGGAACCTATGTCGCCACTTTTTTGGTGAATCGTCGTCGCCGAAAGGGATACCCAAGGGCCGATGTTGAAGCCGTAGACGTTCCAGTGCTTATAGGTGCAATCCACATTGCCGCTCAGCCAGTTGCCGTCGTGGTTGCTATCGTAGGTGCTATCGACGTTTCCATTTCCAAAGAAAAAGTTTCGATTTTCTTCGTATTTCCCATGGCCGGCGAGTGCGGAGAATTTGATGGAAAGATCCGTAACCAACTCATCCCACAGACCGTAAATACCGCCGAAGTAGGACTTGATATCGCACCGATCGTTACCAAACGCCATATCGCCTTTGAATTTAGCTTTTGCTTTACCATAGCCGAATGCGGCACCCAGTAGAAAGTTGTCGTTGATGTGGGTATCGACGCCCAAAGTGAAGCCATAGATATCGCAATTCATCTTATAACTTCCGGAGGAACCACTCCGCGCGACGTCGCCAAAACCGGATACCCAGGCGCTGTAATGTTTATTAGCGGCGGGATCCTGGCCCATTTTCCCGTAGATGGTTTCGCGTGCGCTGTCGATTAATGCCAATGTCGCGCGATTTTTTTCTTCGGTCGTTGTTTTGGATAGAGCAGATAGGCTCTTTGACTTTTGTGCGTTGGAAATATTTGTGTCGAGTATTGCCTTGAGCAGCCTCCGTTCAATATTTGTTTTTGCACCATTCTGGGCCGCCTTATCGAGTATGCTGAATAGACCGTTGGAGACGTAGCTACGGTCGAAACTACCGCCATTTGCGAGATATTCGGAGAAATTACTCGGGAATGCGTTGGCAGGAATTGTCAATACAAGTCTATTGGTAGCAGCATCGAAGGTTAGCGTTGCGCCTTTGAGTAGGGGCGAAGCGATGTCGAGGGAAAGGAGAGCTCCTAAAGTTGCCACATTAGTATTGCCAGCAATGTTAATAACGTCTAAGTTGCCTAACCTATCTACAATCGTCTTTAATTCAGACAAACCATTTTCAACAATCGCATCGCTAGCACCAATTTCAATCTTAAGTTTTTCACCATTAGGAAGTGTTAAATTTCCTTCAGGCCATGTCAAAGTACCCGAATTACTCAGATCTACGACCAATTTTATACCCGTTCCAGCGTTAACGCTACCGTATAAGGTCGCGTTGCCTTTGGGGACAATTGTAAAATCGTTACCGGCTTTGACCGCTGTTATGTCTACGCCGCTTTGACCGAGAGTGACGTCGCTGGCGAGTGCCAACGTGCCATTATTTCCGAATTTAGCAATAATAGGACTTTTTACGTCATCTGTCGTTGCTATGGTGATACTGCTGATTGTTAAAGTGCCTCCATTCTCAACGGTTATCATGGCAGGATTATTGCCAGTGGCGGTGATGTCGAGTCCATTGACATGCGTAGCGGCATTATCAATTCCTTCAAGTGTTAGGGCTATTGCAGGATCATTACTTGTAATCGTAAATTTAGCACCTGGAGTACCCTTAAGGCCTTTGAAGAAGTATTGACCGGCATTCGGGTTCGTAACATTGAGTGTAACATTACTGGTGAGTACGAGTACATCTCCGTCCTTGAATACAATATTTCCTACTTGTGCTAAGAGAGGTTCAATATTGACAGTTCCTCCGTGGCCTCCGCTCGTACCTAGGTAGAGTTTGGCGTTACCATCTCGGAGTTTGAGGTCCCTACCGAGGAATAACGTCTTGGTATTTGCTATTACTAGTTCACTATTTTGTAAAACTTCAATATCCTCCGCGACGATTAAATCGAATTCAAATTTTACATCCACGCCTCCGGCTTTGAGTGCCTTGGATATTAATTTATTGCCTTCTACAATATTTGCCGTTTGATTTGAATTAATACCCAAAATCAATTTTTTAACTTTTATTTCGTCGTTGAATACAAAATCAAAAGTATTATCCGCGCGCTCCTCGCCGTTGCTCGAGAGTTGCAGGGTTAAGTGTTCCTGAGTTGCATCTGGATTGAGTGGGTCTTTAATCTCCTCGAGAGTGACGATTCCAAGAGTTGCACCGTTATTCGTCATAGTATGTCTCAGGTGCAAATTGAGATTTTTATCGAGATTTTTGTAAAGAATTTTACCAGCCCTAACATCTCGCGCTGCTCCGGTCGAGCCATTATCAAAGACGAATAGCACGGTTTCATCCGCGCTCATATGTCCTGGATCGATGACGGCGAAATTTCCGCTAGCAGTTAGGTGATTATTAGCGAAATTCAAGTCATTTGCCAGATTATCTTGGCTAATTTGGTAAGCGAAGGTACGCGGGGTGCCGGCGGCAGCGGCAGGAGCGACATCGAAAAGGCCTTTCAAGGCGCCATATACGGCGGTTTTAGCGTCATTTAATTTAGTTTCAAGATCCAATCCCGCTACTATTGCCGCTATGGCCGCGGCCCTAGTTGCCGGTGCACCGCCAAAGACAGCGTCCACTGCGGCGATCAGGTCATCATCGGTGACGTTGGTGGCTTTCTCCAGCCATTCTATAAAATCAGTACATTGGGTTGCTATTTCTTCCGCAATGCCGGCCGCACCGAGGTTGCCAGTGTCGACGTTAGTACCCGTACCATCGACCAATATTGCTGTTCCGGCGGCGGCGTCATTCCATGCGCCGTTGCCCATGCCGGTGTTTAACTTTCCGGAGAAAGTTGTTGCCTCCGTCGCCTGAGCTGTGGCTTCCGTTACAGCATGACCTGGAACAAAAATAGCCGCCGCAATTCTCGCTATTTCTGTGCCAATTGCCCCAAGTTGAACTTGGGTGATGACGATATCGGCAGAGTAATCATGGCCATTAATATTCTGGCCGCCAGCACCGGTAATATTACCTATATATGTATCCAAATCTGCTTTATCAACAAAAGGACCCATATCAGCCTTTAAATCGTCAAAAATCCGCTGAACCATAGGTGCGTCTACAGCGTTGCCTAAGCCAGCGGTTGCTAGGCCACCATGTAAATTATTAGCTGCCACACCTGTTGGATCGAGTGTAGTAATGGCATTGACCGCTTGTATGACGGCAATTTTGTTTAAAAGAGTTGCTAAAGCGGGATTGCCAGCATCGACAAAAATATTATTCAAATCACCGCCATTCGCGAGCAAAGTCTTCGCCGCCGCTAAATCGTCATTCCCCACCGTCGGCGCGAAACCAGGAGCACCAGGCGCATTTACATTGTCAAATACCACCTGCGCCAGTTTCCCCTCATTGAGTATGAGACGATCGCCTGCACCAGCATGAAAAATCGCCGCGCCTCCTGCTGCCGCCGCGGGTAACGAGCCATCCGCCTCGAACTGGAAAACATTGCCCGCATTTTTCCCCGCTACGTAGCGCGTGTTGTCCGTCACAGGCGTCTCCGCCCCATGGGCAGCCGTCCCTAAAAATGAACAACCTAAACCTAATACCGTTAACAGGCCGTAGCGATTCGCTAGCAGCCCCATCTTCCTACCTTCTTCTTTCATAACCTTTTTCCTTTATCAAAAAGTATCTAATATACCTTCTTATTCAAGCGTGTTGATTTTTGGAAACGTGTCAATATATTTATTAGATTTTTTTATGTTGCAATTCGAAAATAAATCTTAAATAATATTACCATTACTAAATATTTCCTCCAGGTGGTAGGCGCGACTGCCTTTGGCGAAAATTGTCCCGCGAATGGCTTTTAATAAAGGTTTTTTAGCGGTTTCGGTGTCTTCAAAATAGAAAATTTTTACCGCAGGATTTGCCCGCCGCAGCCGTTCGAAGAAGATTTCCATTTCCTTTCCGATGGCGAAAATCGTCGCATTTTTTTTGTCAAAAAAATATTCCGCTAATTTTTCGTGGCAAATTTTGGAGAGCGGGCCGAGTTCTTGCATGCCGCCGAGGATATAAGTTTTTTCGCCGGAGTATTTTTTATCGAAGTGGCGCAGGGCGTCGTCCATCGCGGCCGGATTCGCGTTGTAGGCGTCCAGGTAGACGGCGTGGCCCCTGAAAAAAATCGTTTCGCCGCGCATTTTCCCCGGCCTCCATTGTAAAATTTTTCTTTGAATGGCGTCGTCATCGATGCCCGCGAGTTTCGCTACGGTGGCTGCTTTGGCGAAGTTTTCAGCCTGCCCGGAACTCATTTCCGGCAGTAAAAAAGCGGTGCTTTGGAAATATTCCCCGCGCAGGATGATTGTGCTATTTTTGGTGAGCCGGAACTGTGTGAAGTGCGGGCATTGGACGAGGCGATTGCCGCGGCCGACGATGGTGCAGCGGTCGGCGAATGGGCGGAAAGCGGCGTGCGTTAGGCAGTGTTCGGGGATGACGCCGTGGCCGTTGCGCGCGAGAGTATCTTGTAAAATTTTTACTTTTTCGTAAATTAATTGATCGAAATTTTTAAAGTTTGAAAGGTGTACGGGAGCGATTTCGGTTGTAACGGAAATATCTGGCTGGAGGAGGTCGATGAGGCGATCCATTTCGCCGGGACGGTCGATTCCTCCTTCGATAATGCCGAATTGTTCAGATTTCATGCGGCTTAGCGAGAGTATGACGCCGAATTCGTTATTGAGATTTTCCTCCGTCGCGTAGGCATTTTCGCCGAACAGCAACTGCAACATATCCTTCGTGGACGTTTTTCCGTAGCTGCCAGACACGGAGATGATTATATAATTTTTTCGATATTTTTTTACAATAATTTTTGCGGCTTCGAGGACATTGGCGACGCGGAGTTGAGGCAGGGATAAATTTTTATTGACACGGCTGACGATCGCGCAACGGGCGCCATTTTGCTGTGCATCGGCGAGGAATTCGTGGCCGTCGCGCCGCGCGGTGAGCGCAAGAAAGCAGTCGCCCGGTCGAAGCGTCCGCGTATCGTTCCAAAAACCATTGATTTCGTCCGGGAAATCGCCGTAAAAAAATACGTCGGGGAGCTGTCGGAAGATAATCGTTTTCATTTCCGGTGATTCACAAAAAATCCCGAAGTTTTCAGCTTCGGGAACGCACAAAAAATGTCAAGAAAATTTTCAAATATAAAAATGCTTGACAATGAAAAAAATTTGTGCCATGCTGAGAAATATAGGGAAAGGTGAATAGCGTGTTTGGGTTTCGACTTAAAACAGTGAAATTATTTTTAATTTTCGGTGAATAATTTTACGTATATCGCCGAACATTCGCCGGAGGGATATTGAGGAGCGTACGGTATTTGGCTACGGTTCGTCGTGCGACCCAAATGCCTTCATTTTGGAGGGGTTGTGCGATTTTTTCGTCACTGAGCGGGGAAGTTTTATTTTCGTTTTTGATCATATTTTTGATATTTTCGCGGAGGGCGTTTTGTGCGACGAGCGAGCCGTAATTGCCATGGGAGAAAAAAATTGTAACGGAACTGTCTCGTACGGCTTCTGAACATACTTATTTCGGATCGCTCTCGATAGCGTGGAGGGGTGTACGTGCAGGATCGCAGCGGCTTGTTTTTGAGGGTGAGAGTGCAGTGAGATATGGCCATTTTCCAAAAAATCGCTTTGAAATTTCAAAATATATTGACCAATTTTTCCCGAAGTTTCCCGACGTTGCCGCAGTGATTGGATCCAAAATTGGGCATTTTGTTTATTTTTTGTAAAAAAATCTCGCTTTTCTCCCTTCAGCGGGTGGATAAGCAGCATTTTGTAAAGCTTGCTCATCCCCATTTCTGGCGGGCCGCGAAGCTCAAAACTCCACTGGCGATCGATTTTTTTGAAAATAATTTCCGGCATTATCGTCGGATTGGTATGCGGCGTGATCATCTTAAGCGAAGCGAAATTGAGTGACTTTAGAGGCGCCAGCAGCGTGCGTAATTCGGTTTGCATTTTACTAGATTTTCGCCGTAATTTAGCAAAACGGCGATATTCCGAATCATCGAAGTGGTGCGTGATGAGCTCATAAAACGGCGTATTTCGTGGGATTTGCAACAAAAAACAGTCCTGTAAATTTCGAGCGCCGATGCCCTTCGGCGAAAGCGATCGTAAAGTTTTGTAAGTATTTTGTGAAACATTTTTTGGCAAATCTGGCGAATTTGCAGGGACCGAATCGCAACTTTTTTCGTTGTTTTCAGGAGGAATTCCTAATTGTTGCGCTGCGTCCTCCGACAAAAATCCGCGCTCATCGAGGCTGCTGATCAGCGCCGCCAATGCCGATTTCGTGGTTTCGTCTAAGTCCGGAACCTGCGCCAAAAGATAATCCGCCGGAGAATGTTCCGTCGCAATATTTTCTAGAAAATTTTGCTTGCTTTTTTCATCATTAATTGTATTTCGCGCGTGCGCGTCTATATTGTTGATGCTCTCCGCGGGCCCGTTCGCAGGAAAAATAGGGGAAAAAGCGTCGGCGGCTGTGATGTCGAGGAGCGGATTGCGTCGGATTTCCTCGACGGCGAGTGAGTAAAGCTCGGCGGCGGGCAATTGTAAAATATTTAGCGCCCGTAGCATCGCCGGCGATAGCCGCCGCGTCTGGGTTTGTTGCAGGTTATTTCTGAGATCCACGCGACACTATGGGGCTGACGAAAAATTTTTCAAGTGACGAAATACCGCTAAAATACACACATAATCCCCATTTCTCCGCCTCTGTCACGCGAGTAATCGGGGCGAAAAATCTAAAATTACCATGCGCGAAAAAATTATTTCGCAAGCCCTATTTTATCCGTTCCGACAAAATCTTGTAAAATTTCCGGCAAAAGTACCGTCCCGTCCGCCTGGAGATTGTTCTCCAAAATCGCCGCCAAAACCCGCGGAACCGCCAGCCCCGATCCGTTGAGCGTGTGGACAAACGCCGATTTCCCCGATTTTTCGCGGAATTTAATGCCCGCGCGCCGCGCCTGAAAATCGGTAAAATTGCTGCAACTGGAGACCTCAAGCCAGCGCTTTTGTCCACCAGACCAAACCTCCAAATCGTATTGCTTGCTGTGCGGGAAGCCGATATCGCCGGTGCAAATGGCCAGGACGCGGTAGGGGAGGCGCAGTTTTTGGAGCAATTTTTCCGCATCGCGCCTCAGTTTTTCGAGCTCTTCGAAACTCTCGTCGGGATGCGTCCACTTGACCAGCTCCACCTTGTCGAATTGGTGGAGGCGATTCAACCCGCGGACGTCCTTCCCCCAACTCCCCGCCTCGCGGCGAAAACAGGGCGTGTAACCGCATCGGCAAATGGGCAGCTCCGACGCTTCGAAAATTTCGTCGCGGAAAAAATTGGTCACCGGGACTTCCGCCGTCGGAATCATGTAAAAATCGTCCGTGGCATCGCGGTACATCTGCCCCTCTTTGTCGGGGAGTTGGCCGGTCGCCGTCGCGCTCGCGGCGTTGACGAGGATGGGCGCTATGAATTCGGTGTAGCCGCTGGCCTTGGCTTCGTTTAAAAAAAATGTAATCAGCGCGCGCACCACGCGGGCCCCGTCGCCGACGTAAAACGGGAAGCCGGCACCGGTCACTTTCACGCCCCGCGGGAAGTCGATCAGCTGGCCGAACCACGGAATATCGTAGTGAGGGAGCGCAAAAGGGGAAATTTTTTCACAATCGCCCCAGGTCGCCACCGTCTCGTTATCGTCCGCGCTTTTACCGGCTGGCACGGATGCGTGGGGGACGTTGGGAATGGCGAGGTAGAGGGCCTTCCATTTTTCCTCGATGGTTGCGAGTTGGGCGTCAAGTTTTTTTACATTTTCGGAGAGCGTCCGCAGTTCGGCTGTCTGCGATTGGAATTCGAGCGACTTTTTATCGAGGGTTTTGACGGCGTCACCGGCGGCATTTTGTTGGGCGCGGAGGGATTCCGAGCGGGTGATGAGGTCGCGCCGTTCGCTATCGGCGGCGATAAACGCGTCAAGGTCGCAGCTGAATTTTTTTTTAGCGATGCCGGCCCGCACGTCGTCGCTATGTTCGCGGATGAATTTTAAATCCAACATAATGTTATTGCTCCAGTAAATTTTCTTTTTTTATCATTTTTTTATTTTTCGCGCCGAGTTTTTGGAGGTCGTCGCACTGGGTGAGGAGCCCGCCGCGGCCGCTTATTTTGGGGATAATTTTGTCGTCAAACTGCTCGTGCACCTTCCCAAAGAGCCTATACAATTCCCGCAATTCGTCAAGCAATCCGCAAAATTTGTCGTACAATTTTCCGCCGCGGTCGGCGATTTCCTGGGCGTTGAGGTTTTGTTTTTCCACCTGCCAAATCGCTTGGATCAGCCGCAGCGTCAAAAATAGCGTGGAGGGGTAGACGATGAGGACATTTTTTTGGCGGGCGTATTCGGCGATGTCTTTTTTTTGGGCCGCGGGGCTGGAAATGGCGCTGGCGTAGGCGGATTCGATGGGCAGGAACATAAGCAAAAATGGGCAAATATCGATGATATTTTTGATTTGGTTGTATTTGGCGACTTCGTCGATGTGTTTTTGGATGGAGGCGATATGTTGTTGGAGGGACCGCTCGCGATCTTGGGGGTCGGCGCCGTTGACCATGCGCTCGTAGGCGGACAGCGAGACCTTCGCGTCGATCAAAATCCACTGATTTCGCGGGAGTTTAATGAGAAAATCGGGTTTTGCGGTGCCGCTATCGATCTTCAATTCGAGGCCCTTGCCCTGCTTCACGTAGTCGCCATTTTCCTCGGAAAGGCCGGCCTGTTCGAGGAGGTTTTCCAGCTGAACTTCGCCCCAATCGCCTTGGACTTTAGCGTTATTGCGGAGGGCATTTGTCAAATTTTCAGCTTCGCTGTGCATTTTTTTTACACTATCGAGGAGCGATTTGAGGTTGGTGGAGAGCTCGGTGCGCGACTTTGTTTCCGGGGAGAAAATTTCGTTTTTGAAGGTAGAAAATTCCTTTTGGAGGTCGGCGACGAGGTGGCCGATTTCCTTTTGAGTTTCCTCGGAAAATTTCTGTTTTTTGGCCTCCAAAATTTCCTGGGAGAGGGCGGAGAGTTCGAGTTTTAATTGTTCGCGGTGTCTGAGGATTTCGCTGCGGGCGGTTTCGACGGCGATTTTTTCGGCGGAAATTTGTTGAAAATGTTCAAAAAGTTTACTAAATTCCTGATTTTTTTGTAAAAATTGAGTTTCGATGGCGGACAATTTTCCTTGGAGTTCGGCTTTTTGGGTAGCGATTTCGGCGCAACGGTTTTGGGCGTCTTGCAATTGAGCGGAGAGGGCGCTTCGTTCAGCGTTATATTTATTGAAAAAATGGAGGAGAAATCCCAGGCAAAATCCACAAAAAATCAAGCACAGTGCGACCGTCATAATGGGTTATTATCTAAACCGCCAAAGAAATTTCTTCAAATGCAAAAATTTCCACAAAAAAAGCTTGACATTGATTAAAAGAGCCAAAAGACTATGTAACTATGGTAAAAAGTAAACTTATGCAATTAAGGATACGCAGTATAAGTTTATTATTGGGTGTGAGTTTTGGTAGGGCGATAGCCACTGACGCTCCGCAAGGAGACGCTGATACCTTGCGATTGGAAGCGAGGCAAGTTGTTGAAGCTTTAAAAAGACTTCAAGACACTTCCGGGGCAGTTTCCGAAGAGGAAAGGCAATTAGACAAGGATTTTTTACACAAAAAAGATATTTTCCCTGAGGCTCTTTACAAGCCAGAAGATGTTGCGCGCATTTGGACTGGCGATCTGGCACAGTTTTCAAAAAATGTTGTTCAAATTGAGAAAGTGCGATGTGCATATAATGCTAGTAGCCGAATCTGGTTAGCTGATGTATTTAGCGGTACAGGTACCTTGTTCGATGTGGGTATTCCGGAATTAGAAGGAAGAGTTGTTGTGACCTGTGCGCACGTTGCATTGCCAGAATTTAATCAAGGGCATAATATTGCGCAATTACTAATTGGAGGCGAAGTTATACCGTTTGGTCAGCAGAGCATAGTACATTTTTTTAGACACTCTGAGGCTTGTCCCAAATCGTTTCTGTTGTTGGAAGAAAATGGTAATGCTTGGTACGACGAACTTAGTGTTAGAGCGGAATGTAAACCGGGAGAAGTTTCAAGCAATATCCCTGTCACCGATATATATGTTTTTGCTGGCAATGAAGAAGGAACCGTTTGTTACGACATAGCTGTACTTATATTAGAAAAACCGGTAAAATATGAAGGGGAAATTATTCCTGGAGTCGAATTGGATCAATTATCTTTGGTCGACATGACAGGCAGAATAGGCGAAGAAGCACCTCGCCACATTTGTTTGGAAGAATCCCCTGGAGAGGCGTTGCCGGAGGATAAACGTCCCGTGGTTATTGGCTATGGGGTGTCAGGAGGACTCAGTGATTCTATGCTTCAGTTTTTTCCCGAAGAGAAAGCACGATCTCTTTTGGGAAATGGCGTAAAGAAAGCGATTACTTTGAATGGATTAGATGCAGTGGGCAAAGACGAATTGCAAAATGTGAAGGGATGTGGTTGTGCATCATTGTATGGGTATCGTAAGCAAGAACTTTTATTTAAAAGAATAGAATTGGAGAAAAAAATATACGAGGATTGGATGAAATGCGCGAATGATTCCTATAAAGAAATTCAAGCAGCTTTAGCTGAAGGATGGGAAAATATTGCAAAAATACGGCGTGAAATAGCAAAGGGGCGCTTAGGTGAGGCAAAGCGCGCTAAGGAGAAAATAGAAGAGTTGGTCGCCGAATATAAGAAAGGTATGAATGAATTTAAAGAAAAGAAATCTTACTATTCCTTCCCTCGCTGTGGGGAGGGGAATAGCGGGAGCTTCATTTTCAGAAAAAATGATGATGGGTATTATGATGCACTTGGTATACTCAGCGGGCCGTTATTTACGTCTGACATAGTAGATTTCATAAAAAATGCGGTGCAATATCAATGTGAAAACTGTGAGCGAGGAATTTGGGGACGATTAAAGCGATGGTTTGGTTCTTTTTTTAGGAGGTGAAAAAAATTTCATTTGTTAGGGACGCGACTCTATTTCCGGAGAAATGAAAGCTATAATTTTCGCTATTCTTTGATGTTTTTAGATAATATTTTACTAAATTTTTTCAAGATTTCTGGGAGTTTAGCTATGCTAGCGAATCGTCGGACGGCTTCCT
>JAISBJ010000072.1 GCA_031266235.1 Puniceicoccales bacterium
ACGACACTGTAGCAACCAACCCATAACATTCCATTTATCACACTCAATAATAACTTTTTAGCCATAAGTTTTTCTTATGAAAATTATATTTTTCCCCTGTCAACTCCTTTGCGCTACCACCGGCGTAATCCGCAAATATTAAAATAATTTTTACAAAAAATCTCCAATGCCACACAAAATATGACACCCATTTTCCGCTAAATTTTCTGATTGCCCAGCGATTGCTCCACCGATGACTGCCAAAGTAAGTCGCGCGCGCGGATATTGTCGGGCGACCTCGTGAGCACCTTGTTCGCGATGTTTACCGCCATATCGAAATCCTCCGAACCTAAAAACGCTTCCCCCATCAGCAGCCAATCGTCTCCATTGCGCCGATCTTCGGGCACGCATTCCATTAGAAAAATCGCCGTTTCAAAAAAATCAAAACCGATCATCGTCTCCGCAAATAGCCGCAGCAGCCAAACATTATTGGGGTCCACGTTGAGCAGCTCGTCCATCGTACTTAGAAGCTGCCGGTGCCGCGTTTTTATTCGCAAAGCGTACCAGAGGGCCTGAGTGAGGAGCAGCGACAGGCGCAACCACCGCTGAAATTTTTGTTGACAAAAAGTATGTTGGCGCACTCGGTGTAAAATTCGCCGCGCTTCGACGAAATTGGGTTCCGAATAGACCATTTCGAGGCACAAAAACTGCGCGTACGGCCAATTTTCTGCTTGACACAGCGCCTCTATTTTTCCCATCCAACGCTGACGTAACTGCGCATTCACCGCGTCGACTATATAATTTTATTACAACTTTCAATATTATTTTTCAAATCTTTCATGATTTTTTCGGCCAGCGGCGAGGATTTCGCTTCGACTAGCAGCCGCAACTTATTCTCCGTGCCCGAATAGCGGATGAAAATTTTTCCTTCGCCGCCCAATCGACGCTCCCAAGCCGCAACGGAATCGCTGAGTCCCGGCAGCTGCTCCAAAGGAATTTTTTCCTTGACAATAATATCGCAAGACTTTTCGGGGAATAGCGGCATAAATCCTGCGATTTCCGCGGGGGAAATCCGCAAATAATCGACGGCTTCGAGGAACAGCAACGCGCTCTGGATGCCGTCGCTCGTGGGCGCCCGATCGGAAAAAATCACGTGCCCAGAACGCTCGCCGCCAAAATTGCAACCCAAATCGCCCATCTTTTCCGCCACATTGCGATCGCCGACGTCGGCATAGCAAACGCCGATGCCCCGCTCCCGCAACGCCAGCGCCAAACCCCCGTTGGATGCCAGAGTCGTCACAATTTTTTGCCTCGCCAAAGTGTTAATATTTTGTAAATAAATTGCGATAATTCCCAAAATAATTTCCCCGGGCAAAACATTTCCGCTGCCATCGCAGAGCAATAGGCGGTCGCCGTCGCCGTCGTGGGCAATCCCGAGGTCCGCACGCCGCTCGCAGACCTCCCGCGCCAATAATTCCGGATATTCACTGCCGCAACGCCCATTAATATTCCCGCCGTCGGGCGCGTCGCCGATCCAGTCGATCGCAGGGAAACGGTAATTTTTCCGCGCAAATTCCACCGCCGCGCCGTGGGCACAATCGATCACGACTTTTGAAAAATTTTTAAAAATTTTACCGTCAGCGGCATAGTCCCCCGCCACGCGATAGGTCGTTATTTTGTGGCCGCGATTCTCAATACTCGCCGCAATTCCGTCCATGAGCAACTCGATTTGCAGCTCCGCTCCGCGGCTCAATTTCGCTCCAGCGCGGTCAAAAATTTTTACACCATTGTCCGCCGCCGGATTGTGCGAAGCCGTAATCATCAGCCCGAAATCGGACTCCGTCGCGCTCACCGCCCGCGATAGCAAGGGCGAAATCACGACGCCCGCATCGACGATTTCAACCCCGGCGGAAAATCCGGCAATCAAAAAATTTTTAATCGCCTCCCCCGACAACCGCGGATCGCGGCCGATGATCACCTGCGCCAACCGCCCGTGAAAACGCTCCAGCGCCTGCGCCAAAATATTAAAACAAAATTCATCCGCCGGGAAACGCCCAAACGCCCCCCGCATACCGTCGGTGCCAAAATATTTCATCGCATCAAATCGCTCCTTTCTTCGGATTTTTTACTTTTTTTTACAAATCTCCGCCAAATTATTTCCAAATCGCTCAGCCGCCCCCGCCCGTCCAAAGCGTACAACAGCCCAAAATAAACCGCCACGCCCAGCGGAATATTCACGCCCACACTCACCGCGCCGCGCACTTTGCCCGACAAATACAGGCCCAAAACGTAGTCCGATAGCTTCACCGCGGCCGCCATCGAAATGCTCGCCAAAATAATACTCCCCAGGCGCTTCGTCCAAATTTTAATGCAAAATTCCTCGCCCAGTCGCCCTAAACCCCAATAAAGTAAAATTGTTTGCAAAATAATTGACAATAAATTAGCAATCGCTATGCCCACGGTCTCCAGCCAATGCATCAAACTCAGCGCCAAAAGCGTGTTCACCCCAAAATGAATGGCCGCAATCACCATGGGCCGTGCCATGTTTTTTTTACAATAATAGCCGCGCAAAAAATGCGTCGATAGCGCGTAAAACGGCAATGCCACTAGAAATATCCGCAGCACGGGCAGCACAAGCGCCATGTCCTGTTTTGTAAAATTTCCCCAAAGAAATAGTAAACTCAACAGCGTCCGATCCAAACTCAACATCCCTAGCGCCGCCGGAAAAATGATCACCAATATCAAAAACATCCCACGGCGAAATTCCTCTCCCAATAACGCCCGCTCGCCCCGCGCTTCCAACCGCGATAGGCGGGGGAAAATCACCGTCGAAACCGCCGCCACAAATAGCCCCAACGGCAACTCAACCAACCGATCCGCCAGATACAACACCGAAACCGCCCGACTGCTCACCGCGTAGGCCAGCGCGCGCGATACCACCGCATTGACCTGCTGCACAGACGCCCCCGCTGCGCCGGGGAAAAATAATCGCCAGACCTCCCCCACTCGCCCACCGGATTCCCAATCGAACCGAAATCGCCAGCCCATCCGCTTTAAACCAACCCAGAGCGCCCATAGTTGAATCACGCCGCCCACAAAAACTCCCGCGCATAGCCAGTAAATGCGCCACGACTCATGGAAAAAATATCCCACCAGCAAAGCGCCAATCATCGCCAGATTCAGCCAGATCGAGTTGCTCGCGTGCAGTAAAAATTTTCCAAAAATATTCAACACAGCCGCCAATAACGCCCCTAAACAAACGAAAAACATGTAGGGCAGCAGAATCGCACTGAACAAAAAACACAGCCGCCAGCGGTCGCTAAACCACCCGCCGCTATACCCTAACCCACAAATCGCCACGCCTCCGACGACGATCAAAAGGAGGATTAATATGAGCCGCGAAGCTACCCGATTGAGTAAAAAAAAAGCCTCTTCCTTGCCCTTTTCGTGGTACTCGTCGGAAAAAACGGGGATCAGTGCCGACGCCAACGCGCCTTCTCCCAACAGCCGCCGAAATAAATTGGGGATGCTAAAGGCGAATAAAAATGCCGAATTCAGCTCGCTGGTCCCGAAGGCGGAAAAAATAAAAATGTCGCGCACTAGCACCGATATAAGTGAAATCTACGCCAGGAACGATACAGCCATTATGCTGACCAAAGCTACCACGATTCAACCCGCAGTCAATACTTCCATAGCACCTGCAATTGCAAACGCAGGGCGTGAACCAACGTATTGAGGCCGCTCTCGATGGTCACCTGCGGCACGTATCCCAAATCTTCATAGGCTCGGTCCTGTAAAAAATAATGGTCCTTACTCAACGCATCGGCCAAAGCGCGGGTCATGGGCGGCTGCCGCGAACGAAGAAAAATCCGAAAAAAATATTCGATTGCCATCCCCCAGTTGTAAGCTTTTATGAACTCAATTTTTTCTTCCACGGGCGGCAACCGAAGGCGTTTTAAAATATTATTTATAAATTCCCACAGAAAAACGGGCCGCTCTTGGCCGATAAAATAGGCTTTGCCGCAGACTTTTCCCCGATCGAGGGCGTCGAAAGCGAGGATGTGGGCGTGGGCGGCATTCGCCACAAAGGTGACATCCACCTGGTTCTCACCCCTCCCTATGATCCTTAGCCTTCCGTCGCGCGCGTATTGTAAAATCTTCGGCATCAGGTGCGGATCGCCTTCGCCCAGCAGCAAATGGGGGCGGAGCGCTACGGTCTTCAAATCCGAGCAATTGCTCTCCAGGACATATTTTTCGGCGATCGCCTTTGTTTGGGCGTAAAACCAGTGGTAATTGAGTTGGCGGGGGATGGACTCGTCGACGCCGGACAAATCGCTCCCGTTGAACACCACGGCCGGCGTACTTGTAAAAACTAATTTACGAACGTCGTAGCGTTTGCAAGCGCGAATGATATTGCGGGTCCCAATGACGTGGGTATTGTAATAGGCCTGGTAATCCATATCGAGGCCCGCTCTGCCCGCCACATGGAAAACCGCGTCGACCCCGTGAACCACTTTATCCGCATCGTTGCTAAAAGAAATATCGCCCCTCATGAATTCTACGCCGCGCGATTCGAGGATGGGCTGAGGTCGGCGGCCGACTACGCGAACGGCGATGCCCCGATTTTGGAGCAATTCGACAATGTGGCAGCCCAAAAATCCGCCGCCACCCGTTACGAGCACCTTCATGATTCAGCCAACATGTTTAACAAAAAAACCGTGTCAACTCCCGTGTGTTTGGGGAATAATTTCT
>JAISBJ010000082.1 GCA_031266235.1 Puniceicoccales bacterium
ATGCGTGTTGTTATGGCATCTTTGACGGGTGAAAAAATCGTTGTTGGAGCGCATAAAATCTCATGTTTAGCGGATGCCGTTGGCATTTCAGACGATCATTTCGATGCGATTATTATTCCCGGCGGCGCTGGTGTTTTACGGCTCAAAAATGATAAAAATATGTTAAAATTTGTCCGCGAACAGTATGATAAGGAAAAGCTTATAGCTGCAATTTGTGCGGCGCCCATATTATTGCACGACTTAGGAATACTCGAAAAACACCAGTATACATGCCATTTTTCGATGATTTCCGAGATGAAAAATGCGCGCCTCGACGAGGCTGTGGTGCGCGATGGCAACGTCATTACGGGGTGTGGTCCTGCGGCGGGTATAAATTTTGGGCTTGCTATCGTGGAATTTTTGGAAAATATGTCCCTCGTCTCCGAGATTGCGCGTGGAATGATGTGCGATTTTTGAGACTGATAATGTGTTTTTTGTTTTTTTCATAGTTTGAGATAGCGCTTTGGTATTCAGATTTTTCGGAATCGGGTGTTGAGCCTTTACTGGGGCGCTTCTTATTTTTTGATATATTTTTTAATTTTTTTCATAATTATAGGCAATTGTTATCACTTCGCAGGAATTTTTCCGATTTATTATTAGTATTTTTAATAAAGCAGGAGGTGTTAATTTATAACAATTTGCTAATATAAGAATTACTGATATAAGATTTTACCGAAAATATAATGCGGGAAATTATTGGTATTTCTAATAAATATATATTAGCATGCTAATATGGTTTCTGTTCTCATAAGATTTTTTTGTAAATTTTTGTAAAATTTATGTATATAATCCTTTCGCTACGAGCTCCCTAAGCCGCTCTTCCACCAAAGCTATGTCCCCCCGATAGGTCACCCCAAACCAATAATCCTGCGTCGGAACCATTTTCATCGCCAGTTTTCTGCCGAAAATGTTTGCCCCAACGATCGCCCCAGGAAGATAAAACTCAGCGGTGGGCGAATTTTGATTTTTTTGTAAAAAAGAATAAAATTTTTGTTCTAAAATTGTAAAAATATCCCGACTTAAACCAAATAAATTGAGCGAAACCAACCGCTGCGGCCACAATAAAGCCGAATCAAAATTTTTCGCCGAATTAAGAGAAATAATAGAACCATCCGCGAGCCGCTGAATTTGCGTGACCTCCGTGATCGCCGTGGCGCGATTTTCCGAATCAACTTCGATAATCCCACGCGAAACCGGACCGCTGGCCGAAAGCGTTTGGATCAGCGGATACCCAATGCAACAACATTCGGTATTATTTTTTTTTACAAAATTAACGGCCGCTCCAATCGCCTCCGCCCCGTAAAAATCATCCGCGTTGACCACCACAAAATTGCCCCGAATGTAGTCCCGCGCACAAAGTACCGCATGCCCAGTTCCCCAAGGTTTTGTGCGGTTTCGAGGGAGTTTTGGCCCCACAAGATCCTGAAAAATAATGTCAAAATGAATTGCCAGAAAACGCGGAAAAATGTTCGCTTCAAAAAAATTAGCCAGCTCAGATCGTGTGACAATAACCGCATGCGTGACGCCGTTTTTTACGGCATTCTGTAAAGAAAATGCGAAAAGCGGAAGCCCTAGCGGGGGAATTTGTAAAATCTGCTTGGCCAAACCAAACCGCGATCCTAACCCAGCCGCCAAAATGAGCAGCGAAACCGAAGTGTCCATAGCCCGATCTTGGCCAAAAAACGCTCAAATCATAGAAAAATTTTCCTCGGACTTCATTATTTATTACGATTTTTCTTGCAAAGCTTAAATTTGTCCCATACGTATATCGCGTGAGGGAATTTTATGGAAAAATATAGCGAAACAGTTTAGCAGGGACACTGAGAAAGTGAAAGGGAGGTTTTAGCGCAAGCGTTTGAATAAATCGTATTTTGCAGAAATGCGTGCCGTCTCGTCGCGGAGAAATTGTTGGGCTCGTTCAGGATCGCTCCGCTGCAGCGCGCTGAATCGCGTCTCCTGGCTTGTGTATGCCTCCAAATCAATCGTCGGCTCCTTGGAATCTAAACTGAATCCGGTTTGCCCAGATGCCTTTTTCTGAGGATTGAAGCGGTAAAGCGGCCAATGCCCACTCGCGACCGCCTTTTTTTGCTGCTCCAAACTCCTCCGCAAATCAAATCCGTGGGCGATGCACGGGCAATAGGCGATCAGCAGCGATGGCCCCGCGTACGCGTCCGCTTCCAACATGGCCTTGGCGGTTTGCGCGTCGTTGGCGCCCAAGGCGACCTGCGCGACGTAGATGTTGCCGTAGCTGATGGCCAGTAAGCCGATGTCCTTTTTGGGAGCCGATTTCCCCGCGGCGGCGAATTTCGCGATGGCTCCGGCCGGCGTCGCCTTCGACTGCTGCCCCCCCGTATTCGAGTAAACTTCCGTGTCAAGAATTAAAACGTTTATATCCGTTCCGCTGGCTAAAATGTGATCCAGACCGCCGTAGCCGATGTCGTACGCCCAGCCGTCGCCGCCGATAATCCACGTCGTTTTGCGGACCAAATTTTCACTCAAATCCCCCAAAAATGTGAGCTCTGGAGCGGGATTTTCCACTTCTTGAATTTTCATTTGGACGGCCGCGACCAGTTGGCGTTGCTCGCCGATGGATGTGCTATTTTTGATCTGCGCGATTAAATCGTCGCCGAAAATCGTGGCGTGGCGTTCGAGCAATTCCAGGGCGATGGCCCGTTTTTTTTCCGTAGCGATTTTGATTCCGAAACCGAATTCCGCGTTGTCCTCGAAGAGCGAATTCGCCCAAGCGGGGCCGTGGCCATCGCCGTCGGTGGCGTAGGGGGTCGTGGGCAAATTGCCGCCGTAGATCGACGAGCAGCCCGTAGCGTTGGCGATCAGGAGGTGGTCGCCGAAAAGTTGAGTCAAAAGCTTGATGTACGGCGTCTCGCCGCAGCCGCTGCACGCCCCGGAGAACTCGAATAGGGGCCGGCGGAATTGCGAAGATTTGATGTCGGTGACGCTCGCGACGTGCGGTTGGGGCAGCGATTGGAAGTACTCGAAATACTGCTTTTCCCGCTCCAAAACGGGCGCTTTGGGGACCATGCTGATGGCGTTTTCCCCAGGATTTTGCTTACTTTTTGCGGGGCAAACCTCGTCGCACAGCGCGCAACCCGTGCAATCTTCCGGCGCGACCTGTAGGGTGAATTTTTGTTCGGTTGGGTCGCGGGAACGAAAATCGGCGGCCCTGAATCCTTCGGGGGCGTTTTGCAGAGCGACTTCGGGGTAATATTTCGCGCGGATGGCGCCGTGAGGGCAAACCGCGGAACATTTGTTGCATTGGATGCAAACCGCCGGGTCCCATTGCGGAATTTCCTGAGCAATGCTGCGTTTTTCCCACTGTGCGGTCGCCGCCGGCCAAGTCCCGTCGATCGGCATCGCGCTGACGGGGAGTTCGTTGCCTTCGTTGGCCATGATCCTGGCGATCGTATTTTTTACAAAATCGGGCGCATTTTCCCCAACAATGGGCGCGCGCTGGACTGGATTATCCGCCTTTAATGCAGCGATGTCGCCAAATTCGAAGAGATTTTCGAGCGTTTTGTCGACCGCCTCGCAATTTTTTTGGATGATTTCTGCCCCCTTCTTTGCGTACGTTTTTTGAATGGATTGCTTGATTTTTTCGATCGCTTCGTCCTTCGCCAGTACCCCAGAAATGGCAAAAAAACAGGTCTGCATAATCGTGTTGATGCGGCCCCCCATACCCGCCGCGCGCGCAACACCGTAGGCGTCGATGATGTAAATTTTTAAATTTTTTTTAACAATATCCTCCTGCACCTCGCGCACAAGATGCGCCCACGTCTGTTCCTTCCCGTGGGGCGAATTAATCAGTAAAGTAGCGCCGTGGCGGGCATTTTTCAAGATGTCGAGGCGGTTCAAAAACGAAAATTGGTGGCACGCAACAAAATCGGCCTCCTGAATCAAATAGGGCGCCTCGATCGGTTCCAACCCAAAGCGGAGGTGCGAAATCGTCATCGCGCCCGATTTTTTTGAGTCGTAAACAAAATAAGCCTGCGCGTATTGATCCGTCTCATCGCTGATAATTTTTACTGTATTTTTATTCGCCCCCACCGTCCCGTCGGACCCCAAACCGTAAAATATCGCCTGAAAAAGCTTGTCGCGGTGGTGGTAGTAGAGGTAGTCGTAGGGCTTCGTCGCCGCGTTTTTCCCCCGAAAATCAATGGACCGGTGCGTGACGTCGTCGTCGATCCCCACCGTAAAATCGTGGCGCGGATGGCCGTTCTGCAGCGCCTGTATGATCAGCGGAGACCGCATGTACACCTCGTAACCCGAGCCGCGGTCGCGCTCCAAATGTCCCTTCGTTTCAAATAAATCGAGAATCTCAAAAACAGTCCTTGCCATCTCCGGCGTGAATTCCTTCGACCCCAAACCGTAGCGCCCCCCAATGACCCGAATGTTGTTGCGCTTCGATTGCTGAATGGCCGCCGCGACGTCTAAAAATAGCGGTTCGCCGAGCGCCCCCGGCTCCTTTGTCCGGTCCAAAACCCCGATGGTCCTCGCCGTTTTCGGGATCGCCGCCAGCAGATGTGCCGCCGAAAATGGCCGAAATAAACGCACCTTCACCGCCCCGACGTCCGGGAGATAATCCATGTCCTGCTGTCGATTGTAAGGGGTCGCCGTCAGGCGCAGCGTCTCCGCTCCAGAACCCATCGCGATCGCGACGTGCTCCGCGCCCCCGTGGCCGCCGTATTCGAATAAATTGTACCGCCGCCCCGTCAGTGATTCGAATTTTTCAAAATATTTTTCCAAAATTTCCGGGACTTTGTCGTAAAAAATATTGGAAGCCTCACGCCCTTGGAAAAATACGTCGGGATTTTGTGCCGTGCCGCGGATCGTAGGGCGATCGGGGGTCAGTGCCCGCTGGCGCATCGCCGAAATGTGACGTCCGTCGATGAGTTGGCGCAATTCGTCGTCGGTCAAGAGTTTGCAATTATTCATCTCGTGGGACGTCCGAAAGCCGTCGAAAAAGTGGAGAAACGGAACCCGCGTTTCCAACGTAACGGCGTGGGCGATGGCCGCCATGTCGTGGGCTTCCTGGACCGACGACGAGCATAAAAACGCAAAACCCGTCGAACGGCAGGCCATGACGTCGGAGTGGTCGCCGAAAATCGATAGCGCATGGGTCGCCACCGAACGCGCCGCCACGTGCATGCAAAACGGCAGCAATTCTCCGGCGATTTTAAACATGTTGGGGAGCATCAGCAGTAAGCCCTGGGACGCGGTGAATGTGGTGGCCAACGTGCCCGATTGGAGCGCGCCGTGGATTGCGCCTGCGACGCCGCTTTCCGATTGCAACTGGACGATTTCCGGAGCAATTCCCCAAATGTTTTTTTTACCCTGCGTGCGCCATTCGTCACAAAATTCAGCCATCGCCGAAGACGGCGTGATGGGATAAATCGCGATGACCTCGCTCAGGCGGTAAGCGACATTTGCCGCGGCCTCGTTGGCGTCGAGTATGGCCAAATTACCCTTGTTCATCGACGCTGCACTCAAACCATAAAACGGCGACCGTCAACGTTCTTTTCGTGCGTTGGAGCTAAAATTGGCAGTTATTTGGCCGGAATTTTGCGGGTACAAAGCCGGTGCCGCGCTCGCGGCGGAGGAGACCGAGTCGGAAAATATTTCATGGCTAATAAACATGTCAATGAATATTTTTGGAAATTTTGAAAAATCAAGAAAAAAATTGGCCCTACGTGGATAAAATTAACGCTGCACTCACCGCGGAGGAGCTAAGTTGCCGAACGTCTCGCGCTTGAAAAATATATCAAAATATTTTGCTGTTATTTTTTGCAATTGAGTTATAATATGTCCGGCGAAATTCTTGGCGGAACTGGGGGCTTTTTTCTTCTTTTTCTTTTTCGAATCTTTTTCTTCCTCTCCCTCCGAGTCCTCTTCGCCGGAACTCTTCTTTTCCTTGGCCTTGGAAATTTGTGCCATAATAACCTCGCTATCCTGAATAGCCGTCTTAAGCATTTTGGCAAAACTAGACTCGCTTTTCAATCCATTCGCAAAACCCCACAGCTGCCCAACAGCGGAAATTACCGGAAATATATGCGGCGCAACGGGCTTCACGACTTCCGCGCTGATGTCAAAAACAGATTTTTTGGGAAATTTTTCAAGGATAACTTCGGTTGTACCGATGGTTAAGCTGATTAAAACTTCCCAAAAACGATTCAAAACACTGAGGGGCATGCGCGAAGAAGCACCCACACTGGCCATTAATTTCGCCGCTTTGGCCGCAAATTTTGGTAAAAAAGGCGTCGCACAATTGCCTTCGGCGCGGTAGAATA